>JAJQDY010000086.1 GCA_021201965.1 Phascolarctobacterium sp. | reverse complement strand
TTCAATCGCTATGGATTTTTTAACTGTTCAACTTCATTTTACAATCGGCCATTAATTTTTAGAATTCCCGCAACGAAATATCTTTTCTTATTTCAAGTCACTCAATTCACCAGAAATAAACATGATATTAGAAATGCTACAAAGCAGTTTTCCTTCTTCATCAACAATTTCCGAGTTAATAACTATACTTGACTGCTCCAAATGCTTAACCCTACCATGAATCACTGCCGTCCCGGTACAGTGCATATTGCTTATATAATCAATATTCATGTTCATAGTCTGCGCTATTTTACCAACAGAAGCACACAATATTCCCGTAGCCGAATCGGCAAGAGCAGCTAAAGCTCATCCATGCACCCCAAGCCAATGATTCGTATGGATCATAAAATCTATTGGCATTTCAAGTATCGCTTCTCCATCGCCTACACTTTTAATTTTAATCCCAAGAGTATTCATAAAGGCGTTACTACTCCACATTTTTCTAATCGAGGATCCTTCTGCCATCTCAACACCTCACTTTCTAAAAATTCGTTGTATGACATTATTTAAGCCTATTATTAATTATAATCATATATAATTAAGATTACCGCTAATCCGCACAAGATCACAATAGGCCTTAATGTAAAAATACTGTATAATAAAACTTAAACAATATCTTATATCCTCTCCTCCAATATACAGTAAAGCCCGGCTATGCCGAGCATTGCTGTATATTGAAGGATCTTGCATTCATGCTTTAAAGTAAAGCATTTGTGTATTTATATTAGAAAATCCCCCTGCCACCTACTAAAACACCTTCACAGGAAATTCCTTATTTTCAAGTAAATATAAGCTTATGGCTATGGATAATAAATCGGCGCTGCCGCCTGGACTTATCCATCTAGCTTTAAAATATTTTTCCGCTTCGCCAAGAACTTCCCTGCCTTCGGAAGTGAAAATACTTCCCTTTTTTAAAATATTAAAAGCTGTTTTTTTTACATCTTCCGCCGCCGAAATACCTGCCCGCCAGATTACATTACTATCTTCTACTATAGTCATCAAATTAACCAAGGCGTGAGCAAACGCATCATTTATACAGGCTCCTCGTTCAAATGCTTCATATAAAGCTGGAAGCCCTTCGTTTACTACGCTCGGAAATCCCTGTTCAACTTCGCCCCGAATTCCTGTTATGCCATATTTTTTGTAAAGCATTTCACCTGCTGTAGGAGCTTTTTCACTTTTGTGCTGCAGTTCTTTCTCTACCAGTCCTGATGTCATTTCCTTAACAACATCCAATAAACATTTCTTATCTGTACCTTTAAATACGGCATAACCTGATGCGGCGCTCAAAACACCTCCTGCAAATAAAATACCCCTTTGGGTATTTACCCCTTTTGTGACGCCCAAAAGTTCCTGCTCTGCAGATATTCCATAACTTCTTACTTTTTCCATCAATTCTGCCGCCGTTCCCTTGTGTGACATGCCTATATCTTGCAACACTTTAAACGTGCTGCTTAAAACAGCAGAACTCATGGCAAACGTTAAGATACTCATATCTCTATGGGAACCGTTGGAAAATCTAGTTACAAGCCCTGGTTTAGGATGAGTACATACCTCAAGTAGAACAGCTTGGGTTAAATATCTACTCATATTTTTCAACTCTATAGAATGAAGAGAAGGCCGGCTGACACATGGTATATGGCAACTTTTTATTTCATTCTTGTCCACCTGCTGAAATACAACATCATGTTCCATTAATATATCCTGGCCTTCTCAAGCTTCTTAAATTTGACAGGTTTTTATTACCCAAAAATTGCTTTGGTTATGAAGTAGAAAATAGATGGGAAAGTTAAACATCCTGAGCCAGTATAGAAAGTAGCAGTCATTGCTGCGTAAGGAACTAATTTAGGATCAACTGCTGCCATCCCGGCTGCCGTACCTGATGTTGTCCCAGCTAAACCACCAAATACCATTGCTGACTGAGGATTATTAAGCCCAAGAGGTTTAGCAACAAACGGCGTAAAAATCATAACTGCAAGAGACTTAACAACACCAGCTGCGATGCTAATTGCGATAACTTCAGAGGAAGCGCCTAACGCTGCACCTGTTACAGGACCAACAACGAAAGTAGCTACGCCAGCACCAATGGTAACCAGGTCAACAGAAGTTCTATAGCCTAAAGCATACCCTATAACAACACCTGCAATATAAGATGTAATTAATCCCATTATCAATGAGAGTACTCCGACAAGTCCAACTTTTTTAATCTCACGCAAATCAGCACCAAAAGCTGTAGACGTTATAGCAAAGTCACGGAACATTGCACCACCCATTACGCCAATACCAGCAAACATTGGCAGAGTAGCAATACCTTTAGATCCGCCGCCAAGATAAGCTAACACTAGCCCAAACAAGATCGCAATAGCAGACCCATGAATACGGCCTTTGCTGATACCAGCTAGCTTATAAGCAATTAAATTAACAATGGCAATAATAACAAAAGCTGCTATAAGGCCATTGGATTTTAAAACTTTAGCAAGCATTGCTAATAAGTCCATAATATATACCTCCTATCGTTTTTATTTTCCTGACATCTTACTGAGCACCGGAATCAGTATAAAAGCTAGAGCAGCTCCAAGCATTCCTCCTAAAAATGCAACCATACCGCCCGATATCGCAGCTGCAACATTTTGAATAGAACTCATCGCAACAACGATAGGAATATACATGGCACTCCAGAAAGCAATACCTTCTTGGCTCTTTTTATCTAGCCAGCCAGCATCAATGCCTTTATTAGATAGCAGAATAAGAAACAGCATGGCAAAACCAACACCGCCGATATTCGCCTTAACTCCGAGCAATGCGCCAAGAATATCGCCCAAATAAGTACCAGCTAGAAAACAGAAGGCTAATAAGCCAACGCCATAAATAACCATATGATACACCACCTTAGTACAATTTTTTATTATGGCTGCCCAGAATAATGAGCAGCCAGACAACTAAAGCTGCTTTACAAAAAGCTTATTCTACGATAGCAACAACGGTGCCTGCGCTTACACGGTCACCAGGTTGAACCTTGTACTCTTTTACAGTCCCTGCGATTGGACTCGGTACCAGTTGTTTCATTTTCATTGCTTCCATAACGATAAGTACATCTTTCATTTCTACATGATCGCCAACCTGTTTTTCAAAACGAACGATCTTTCCAGGAACACGAGATTTAATTTCCATAATTTGTTTCCTCCTTTTTCTGCAGTAAAAACTGCATAACTTCTTTTTTATTTAATAAAGCTACATCCAGGAGACTTTTACCCAGAACCGTCCTGGTATCCATAAATATCTCCGCCAGCTTTACGCCATATCCATTGGGCAATTCTAACTCAAAATCCATCCTGATATCTTCAAATTTGTTTTTCAGTATTCTATAAAAATCAAACAGTATATCATAGGAAGCATGTTGCACCAATATATCAAGATCAGAATCCGCATCAGTATAAGGAAGCCCAGTGGCAATCTCCAGTGCAGCAGAGCCCAATACTCCTACCTGTAAGCTTAGTTCAGCCGCTATTCTTCTTATGGCTGTTGCCGCCTCTAGACAACACGTTCTGCAATTAAAATTTTTCAGCAGAACCTCATGCGGTTTTTCGATATGAAGTATTTCCTCCGCAGCAATAAACGTTCCTATCCGCAGTCTGTTTCCATCCAAACGACAATAGTGGACGAAACCTATGGCAATACCTGAATTTTTACCATCATCGCGTCTTATAATTCCAGGTACGTCCGTCTTTCCTGCTAAAATATCTTTTGCCAGTAGCATTCTTTTGCCTGTCAAGTTCTCTAGCAGACTATTCAGAATCCGTTCCTTGCCCCGCCTGGAAATATATACCAAATCATGCCTTGTTAGTTTCGCTTCTGCCATACGGGATCAACCTTACTATTCTGCTGGTAATCAAGCTGTGCCTGAACCATACTGTCGAAAAATGCCGTTTTTATCGGTCCTTCAATAATAAAACTTTCACTTTTTACGCCAGTCGTTTGCCCAGGCACAAGTTCTAAAACAGTATTTTCAGCTTTAGTTATAACTTTGGAATCAATCTTAACTATACGTCCCTTTATGCGAAGAATACTTCTCGCAACCCGCCACAACGTCATATCTGATGACAGTTTCGTTGCTTTAACAATTACCTCATATTCCGGATAAGTGCGTTGTCTGCGGTAGGTAATTATCCTTCCTTCCCTGTTACAAACATGTCCGCTTTCAGTAACAGGAAAACTGTCGCCCATGGGCAACCCGCCTACAACCAGCTCAAACATTTCCTGGCTTTTATCTTTCTTAATCGGCAGAAGTTCAATATCTTTTCGTACTGGGACACCATCCATAACAAGCCAACCAAATTCCTGGCAACCATAAAGATCATGGACGGAAGCCTGTAGAACTTCTGTTGCTATCGGCAATAATTCCAAATCCAATGGTGTCCCTGCTGTCAGTAAAACCGCTCCTTTGGGCAGATCTTCAGCAACGCCCATATGTTTAGCATCTTCTAAGGCTGCCCTTATAAAGGAGGATTCACCAATTACGGCTTTAGGTCTTTCCTCATACATGGCTGCTAAAAAAGCGTCTCTACTTGAACGTACCAGAAAGGACCAGTTGAGTCCGTACTGTTTCATGGCTTCGCCAGAAAAAACATTAACCAATGGCGGATAAGTAACAAGCACTTCATCGCCTGCAGATAATCCGACACGTTGTAGCACGCCACAGGATGCTTTTACGCGCTCTGGCAGTTCCGCATGAGTAATACCTACAACATTTTGAAATGCGGATGACCCTGTAGTAAAAGTCAGATAAGCAAGATTTAAGGGAGTATGTACTTCTTCGATGGCATGAGCAGCCGTAGGCCCAGCAATACCCTTATCCCCTAAGGTCCTTCTTGGCATCTCTGCCAATGTTGGCGCTGAACCAAAATCTTTTACCAAACTGCTTATTTCTTCAAGAATACTTGCCATACTGCCCTCCTATTATTTTTAGGCGTTAATGTATTTATCGGCAACAACATCGAATTCCTCATTCATTTTAGCGATGGTATCCATTCTGTTGGTACGTCCGCCACGCTTGCTACCCAAAATGCCGCGCCCCCAAGGTCCCAATAGTTCGCTTTTACCTTCAGCTTTCATGGCTGCTATTTCTTTAATATGTCTTATAACGGCATCACGCATGCCCTCCACATTTTCCACTATTTCTTGAACACCGCCAAGTTTATAGAAGAATTCAACACCAGCTGCAAAAACAGGATTACTCTTGGACAATTCTTCCAAGCGTTCGATATCCATCTTAGTAATACGGGAAACAGAAGTAGTAGGCATAACGTGGATCATAGTACCGAAATCTTTGGACAGCGCCAAAATATGGTCTGCTTGCAGTCCATGGCAAAGGAATGCTCCAGAAATGGCCCGCCCAATAACCATTGCGACAATTGGATGCCCTGTTTTCCTTGCTTCAGCAAGTGCCAACTGGTATCCGCCGGTAGATTTGTTCATACCAGCGATTTCTTCCATCTTTCCAGGACCGTTGCCTGGAGTGTCAACTATTAAAATAACCGGACGCTTCTCAGCTAAAGGTTTATCCTTATCTGCTTCCAAGGTACGATAAACTGCGGTAGCCATTTTATAGCCTTCTTCGAGACCAATTACCCCACCAAATACTACAGGGAACCTATCATTGAAAGCCTGGGCATCGTTGGCGATAATGGTTACAGTCTGCCCATCTATTTTGGCAGTACCTACAACGGAGCCTGGTCCGTATTCCGGATCAAATTCAAAGCCTTCAATATGATTTTCGTCGAAAGAATTTGCGTCAACTATCATTTCGATTGCGTCACGGCCACGGCCAATCATAGTGTTGTCTAATTCATCCATTTTTCTTACCTCCTTTGCCTTATGGGCGTTTTCTGCGTTTTACAACTTTTAAAAACTCGGCGGTACTCATTTCAGGAAGTGCCTCTGGTTTTTTGTTGCCAAAGTGCTTCCATATATCCATGGAATCCTTCGGTTGCATATCGCCTACTAGCTTTACTAACTCCTGTTGTTCCTGTACCAGTTTTAAAGAGCCGATACGACGCATTTTTTCGATTTCGGCCATTGGCATGTCGGCAACTTCTGCCAGAACATTGTGGAAATCTCCAACTCTATCTTCTACCAGATAATTGCAGTCCTGGATAATATATTTATGTTTTGCACCAGTTGTACGATAAACAAGAGCTTTATCGGAAGCATCAAACTCTTCTTTGCCCATTTCCTGCTCAATAACTTCAGGGCCAGTAAGGCCAATACGTCCTTCCTCATTCATTACAATAACGTCAGTAGCTGCAGCTACGAATCCCATACCACCAAAACAGCCAACCTTGCTGCCTACTACAGCGACGATAGGAACTGTTCCGCGGCAGTCCTGGAATGCATCCATAACCTCAGCATGAGCCAGAAGCCCTGCATTGGCTTCATGCAGACGGACACCGCCGGTTTCAAAAGAAATAGCTACCAGAGGACGGCGGTCATCATAGTCATTCGGGTGTTTTTCCTTAATTGATTTTGCAGCTTTCAGGGCTAAACGGATTGTAGAAACCATTTTTGCACCGTTCACTTCTCCAATAGCCCCGCCAATAAATTTACCTTCCATCGAAACTACAAATACAGGATGTTTGCCGAGCAGACCTACGCCAGTAACGATACCATCATCGAATTCAACTGCGGTTCCCAGCACAGGAAGATGCGGACTGCAGTAACGGTCCAAAGGATTTAATAACTCAGTAAAAGTTCCCTTGTCCACCATGCCTAAAGCACGCTCACGAGCACTAGCATCAAAGAAACTACTGTTTTCGAGCCCAGCCCAACTTTTCATTTTACTCTACCTCCTTTGCTGTTGCTTCCGCCAAAGCCTGGCGTAATCTCACATAAACAACGATTGGGGTGGCGTTATCATCATTAATTTCAATGCTGACATTCCCTACGCCAGTATCATCCACAAATTTCCCCAGCATCTTTTCCCAAACCGCATCAAACCCTTTTACAGGGGTTACTACTTTAGCTTTTACGGCCCCGCCTAGATCTTTTTTCTCCATCAAAACTTCCAAATCGCCAGAACCGGTTACACCAAAATGGGACCATTCTTTATTAATTCCTTGGGTAGCTGCTGATTTGAATTCAAATTCCAATATTTCTAATGCCACTTTGATCTCCTCCTTTTACCAGCTTCTGAATCTAGCGGGCGGATTGTACAGGCCTTTGGACCAAACAACCAAGTCATATACGTTCTTCGCAGCCAGCATATCACGAGTTGCTCTAGTTATATCAATTCCCAAATCAGCCGCAGTCTTAATAATTCCAAGTTCGCGCAGCCGTTTAGTCTCTTTCGGATCAGCCTTCATACCAACTTCAGTGAAGCCTGCGATGCCGCGGATAGCAGCGGTGCGCTCTGCCATGCAACGGCATTTCGGCAGATAGGCAATACCCTCTTCGGTAATAATATGGGTCATATCATCACCATAAATCATCACGGGTTCAATAGGTAAATTTGCGTTTTTGGCAAGAATAAAAGCATCCAGTTCTTCTACAAAGCCAGGAGCAAGCTTTTCACGGAAGGTTTCCGCTAGCTGCACAACCAAACGTTTGCCACGGCGCACCGGTCCCCACAGTTCTTCCTTGAGTCCGTATTCCTCTCCACATTTCAACCAAGCATGACTTGCATGACGGCGGCCTTTAGGGTCACAACCCATATTCGGAGCACCACCAAAACCTGCAACACGGTTTGCCGTTGCGGTAGAGCTATTACCATAAGGATCAACCTGCAGTGTTCCACCGATAAACATGTCTATTGCGTAATGACCTGCAGTTTGTGAGAAAGCGCGATTTGACCGCATGGAACCATCAGGACCTACAAAGAATATATCGCTGCGTGCAGCTACATAGTCTTCCATGCCTAATTCGCCACCGAAGCAGTAAACGGATTCTACCCACCCTGTTTCAATGGCTGGAATCAATGACGGATGCGGATTTAAGATAAAGTTCTTACATATTTTGCCCTTAAGGCCAAGTTCCTCACCGTAGGTAGGAAGCATCAGTTCAATGGCAGCAGTATCGAAACCTATGCCGTGGTTTAGGGATTCTACCTGATATTCAGCATAAATACCTTTAATTGCCATCATGCCTTTCAAAACTTGTGCATCGGTAATAAGTGCCGGATCACGAGTAAAGAGGGGCTCAATATAAAATGGCTTCGGGGATTTAATGATGTAGTCAACCCAGTCTCCAGGAATATCTACGCGAGGTAATTTATCTACTATTTCATTTACCTGAACGATAACAATACCCTGACGGAATTTAGTTGCTTCAACGATTGCAGGAGTATCTTCAGTACTGAATCCAGTGTACAAATTGCCGTCCTTGTCTGCCATGGTAGCGGCAACCAACGCTACACGCGGAGTCAGATCGAGGAAATAACGTCCATAAAGTTCAAGGTAAGTATGAATAGCACCTAATTCCAGTTTACCTTCCTGCAGAAATTGTGAGATACGTCCTGCCTGGGCTCCTGAAAACGACATATCAAGTTTTTTAGCAATGCCTTTTTCAAAAACATCCAGATGCTCAGGCAAAGCAACTACAGACTGTACCATGTGCAGATCATGCACCTTGGCTGGGTCAACCTGGCACAGGCATTTGGCCAGAAAATCCGCCTGTTTTTGGTTGTTGCCTTCGATATTAACCTTGTCAAAAGGCTTAATTACAGCTTCCATCAAGGCAACCGTATCCTTGGCATCAACTATTTTTCCTTCCTTGACGTAAGGAGCAGCCTTTTTAGCACGTTCCAATGCGTCTTTTTTTCGAGTGTCCCACTCGCGAGTAATACCTTTGTACTCCATTGCGGTCTCTCCTTTCTTTCACTAAACATATATCTTTTGATAAATAACCAAATAAAAAGAGCGCCCCCTGCAGGATTTGCCCGCCTTTTACTCTCTTATCTCCACTATAAAATTATAAAATTGAAGTTTATCCAACTCTATATATGCATTGTACCTAATCCTGCACGATCAGGATTAGTCATGTAGTGCAGAGCGGATTTACCAAACAAGGCAACCGATATCCATTTATCTCCACGCATTACAGCTATTTTGAACGCCAAATTAGCGCTCATGCTTACACTGACAAAAACTCCTTTTTTCGCCTCCTCTGTCGCATGAAGCAGCGCGTGTATTTCATTAGTAAATTTTTGAATGACGCCGGAATTTAAACAAGCGCCAACTACAGCTCTATTTATCTTTTTATTGAAATCATCCATTGAAGTCTTACCGCCTACTCCAGTCACAACTACCTTGTATCCATTTTTGACGATTATTTCCTTTATTTTGTCTTCATCGTAAATAGTATTTGTTAAAGCCAGTAACATTGCAGCGGCTCCTTCACTTTTAATACTACTTTCCATTAAATTATTCGCTGTTACCACTGTTACCATACCTCTCACTATCAGCGGATACTTATTTCCCCGAAATCAAAAACTTTTTTCATTCCATTATCATCACAAACTATAAGGGCACCTTGTCCATCTATATCAAGAGCTATTCCTTGAAAGATTATTTCGTCATTATCACTAACTTTTACTCGGTTACCCAAGGTACAGTTTAAGCTTTTCCAGATGGGCATTATTGCGTCAAAACCACTTTTCAACCAGATCTTGTACAGCCTAAAAAAATCATCTAGTACAGCATTCAACACCTCCTCGCAAGCATGTTTTTCGCCTGCTATGAAATTTAAGGAAACTGCTGTATTCCGTAGTTCCGGCGGAAAATCTTTCACATTTAAATCAACATTCAATCCAATGCCTATTACGGCATAATCTATAGATCCATTCTCATTAAGCTGTAATTCTGATAGAATCCCACAAATTTTCTTTCCGCTAAACAATAAATCATTAGGCCATTTAATAACCGCCTTTTCTGTGTGGTAAAGACGCCGAACCGCGATGCATACAGCGACGCCGGCCAGCATAGTCAGCTGAGCGGCATATGCAGGATCAACCACTGGTCGTAAAATGGTGGAAAACCACAGCCCGCCAAGTGGCGACGTCCATACCCTGCACATACGACCGCGACCGTCACTTTGCCTTTTAGCAATAATCACTGTTCCTTCTTTTGCACCGCATTTTGCTGCATCTGTAGCAGTAAGATTTGTGGATTCTACAACATTGTAATACTTAATATGAAGTTTCATTACATAGTAACAATAAGCCGTCTAAATCATGGAGCAACCATACCTATAGTTGCAATAAATACGCCACAGGCAATAGCAGAAACTATTACACCACCTATGTTGGCGCCCATGGCTACGGGCATAATAACAGCGAATGGATCTTCATCTTCAGCTGCATGTTGAGCAATCTTAGCAGTAGTAGGCACACATGATACGCCAGCAATACCAGTAACTGGATTGAAATTTCCTTTCTTAAACAAATACACTACCCAACCACCAATGAGGCCCACAGCGCCAGATATTGTAAGAGCTAAAATGCCAAGCAGTACCAGTGGTGCTACTTTCGGGTTCAATAGCGTAGAAGCTTCACATAAGGTTCCCAGCAGAAGTCCTAATAACAGCGTAGCCGTATATAATAATGCATTTTCCAGAAGATCCTGGTAAGGAACAACTTCTGCTTCTTTGATTGCTAATCCCAAGAAGAAGGACATAATTAGCGGAGCAGCCATCGGCAGCAGGAAGCACAGCAATGCGCAACATACAAGGATGAAAATAAATTTCTTTCCTTTAGGAACTTCTGGTGCGTCAAAAATAATATCTTTACCACGATATTTTTTTGGTACCAGAAGTTTTACCAGCCACGGGTATCCTGCATAAGTTAAACTCAAGTATAGATATGCAATTACAGAAATCGGCACAAAAAGGTGCGGAGCAAGCATTAATGAAGTGAACAGTACCATAGGTCCGTCAGCACCGCCTATAGAAGCAACAGCTGCCGCTTCTGGAGGAGTCAGGCCGAGATGCACACCAAGGATCAGCGTTACAAAAGTACCTGCTTCTGCAAAAATCGCAATAATAATTGATGTCCAAGGATTAGCCAAGATAAACCCTATCTCGCACATAGCGCCTACACCCATAAATACCATGCAGGCTACCAAACTATTGCTGAAGGTCAAATTATAAATAGGTTGCAGGAAGTTAACCTGCATAATATCAACCAAAGCACCCGGCTCTGAAACAAGCGGATCCAAGAACAGGGTTCCCATCTTACCCCCATCTAAAAACAAAACCCCACAGTTAACACAAATCATACCTATACCCATGGGAACCATGATTAAAGGCTCAAGAGTGCGTTTAAATCCCAAATAGGCGAGGACAAAACCAAAAAGAATAAGCAGTGTCCGGGCTCCAGCAATAACTGGCTCCTGAACAAACAAACTTGCTATGCCAGGAAACAAAGTTGCTACGATATTAGCATCCATTACTGATCTATCTCCTCTCCGCTAGAACTACCGCCCATTATTTTATTGAGCAGTACCACAGTACCGATCATGACCAAAGCAATGGCAGATGTGAACAAATAGGCAAATCCCGCATAAAGCTCAACACTCATTGTCAATGTCTCCTTTCGAAATTTTATTTGCTAGCCTCACATTGTAATAATATAATTCCGAATTTTAAAAAAGGTGGAAAAATAGATTTTTCCATCTCTCCATCTCCGATATTCAGCTGGCTTTTTAACTCTTAGTAACATCATTATCTCTGCTCATTATGTGGCGAATATCATTTCGCTAAAAATCAAAAAGATGATAAATAACTATGAGCTTAAACTTCTCTGTGTAATTTTAAGAGTTTAGATAGTCAATTAGATTTAATCTCAATATATCTATTTTATTCAACTACATATTATAAACTGTATAACCTGTCAATACTCTACCAAAAACCTACTCCTTACTATGTATTGTAATTCTAACCAACAATATACCTTGAAACCCCGCAAGTGAATATATCCCCCGCGGGCAGTAAAATAGAGCCGTTTCCACATGATCAGAAATGCATTAAATTAATTTTACCCATCACAATTCCACCTAGCAACGAAATGCAATAGTCGCTATTTTTCTAAGTTTTATGAAATGTTACTTATCGTGGAATAAGTCCTCGCTAATAGTGTATAATTAAATTCATAAAAATATATAGATGCACTAGAATATGAATATCTAATTTTTTATTACACCTTAAAGGAGTTTTTATGCGTTTTTTACATACTTCAGACTGGCATTTAGGCCGTATTTTTCACGGTCTCCGCTTAACAGATGATCAGGCATATATCCTTGATGCGTTGATTTCTCTGGAAAAAGATTCCCGAACAGATGCCGTACTTATAGCAGGTGACATTTATGACCGTAGTGCACCACCGACGGAAGCAGTATCACTGCTAAACGAGGTACTATCCCGTCTTATTTATGGAGCTGGACAAAATGTCATTCTTATTGCCGAAAATCATGACAGCGGAGAGAGGCTGGGTTTTGCTCAAAGTCTTCTTGCCAAGCATAAACTTTTTATCACAGGCCCGCTTATAGAAAACATCTTGCCCGTGGTATTAACATACACATATGGTCCCGTATATTTTACACCTCCTACTTATGCAGAACCTTACGGGGCAAGTGAAATTTTCAGTTGTCAACTTAAAACCAATGAAGAAGTTATTAAAGAACAAATAAGGCGTCAACTAGAACAGATTCCTAAAAAAGCACGCAAAATAGCCCTAGCCCATGTATTCCTCAGTGGGAGCGTAGAGAATTTTGATAGTGAACGGCCCCTTTCTATCGGCGGTACGGCAGCCGTAAGTAGCAAATATTTTGATTATTTTAATTATGCCTCCCTAGGACATCTTCATGCCTGCCAGGGAAGAGGCAAAATTCGCTACAGCGGGTCTTTAATGAAATATTCATTTAATGCAGCCTCCCAGAAGAAATGTGTCCACATTATTGACCTTGACGGTGATGGAAACATAAATGCGGAAACCATATATCTTACACCGCGACGTGAACTTACCTGTACTACAGGCAGTTTTGATGACCTGTGTAAAAATCCAAAAACGGAATTGGCGAAAAACTACCTACAAATTACTCTGACCGACGAACATCCTATTCTTGATGCCAAAAGTCGTCTGCAGGATGTTTATCCCCACATCCTGCACCTGCAATACCAGCGGCACCAACAATTATCGGATACCGCGCTCACACTCAACCACATGCAGCGCAGTGTAAAAGATCTCTTTGAAGACTTTTTTAAGAAAATGAAAAACATGCCCTTAGATGAATCTGAAGAAAAACTGCTTGCCGGAGCCACAATGGATGTGGAAAAGGAGGATGAGCAATGAAGCCACTTAAGCTTACTCTGCGCGCTTTCGGTCCTTATGCAAATGAACAGATTGTTGATTTTTCCCTGCTTAGCGGCAGTAACTTTTTCCTGATCCATGGACCCACTGGAGCTAGAAAAACTTCCATCTTTGACGCAATCTCATTTGCTCTCTATGGTTCAGCAAGCGGTGATTTGCGTGGCGGAAAGAACTTACGCAGTGACTATGCGTCTGAAGACTGCAAAACGGAAGTTGATTTTACTTTCAAAAGCTGTGATAAAATTTACCGCATCATCCGCAGTCCGGAACAAGAGATAACAAAAAAACGCGGCGATGGGACCAGAATCTTGCCGTCAGCTGCAACACTATCCAGTACGGATGAAAACGGAAATACTCAGGTCCTTACCGCTAAAACGGAAGAAGTAGCCTGTAAAATTATTGATATAATCGGCTTTAAAAACGAACAGTTCCGTCAGATTGTACTCCTGCCTCAGGGAGAATTCCGCCGCTTTTTGGTTGCAGAATCTAAAGATCGTGAGGCGATTCTGGAGACAATTTTCAAAACTCAATTATACAGTAATATTGAAAATTTTCTTAAGGAATACAGCAACCGGCTTAAAAATGATTATGGTAACTGTAAATTTCAAAAGCAACAACTTTTGGAACATACAGGATGTGAAAATGCCGAAGCGCTTACTCAACAAATTGTTGCTTTGGCCAACCAAATCGCCGAAACTGAACAAATGGTAAGAGAACAAACCCTAAAACTTGACACGAGTCACTTGAAGCTATCAAACGCCAAAATTACTGCTGCTGCCTTTAAGGAGCATGCTGAGGCTAAAACTGACTTGCAGAAGTTGGTCGGACAACGAGAAGAAGTAAAACGCTGGGAACAGGACATTGAATCTGCCAGCCAGGCAAATTTAATTAACGAAGTCTATAAAGTGGCAGAAGAGGCCTTTGCACAACTGGATAAAGCGAAAACAGAAGCCGCTGATGCTACAAAAATTCTGCAGCTTGAAAAAGAAAACCTTGCTGAACTGAGCAATAAATTGAAAAAAGAACTGAAAGAATTTGACAGCCCAGAAAGCATTGAGGAAATCCTTGGCATTTTGGGAAAAAAATTACGCAGTTAACAGAACAAAATGCCACCTTAAAAAGCAACAGTTCGCAGATTATAACCTTAGCCAGAAATCTGAAAGACGGATATCCCTGTCCTGTATGCGGCAGCATACATCATTCTAATCCTGCAAATATAACAGCGCAAGAAAAAGCAGCATTAGATCAGAAAACAAATAAACTGGAACGCAAAAAATCCTGCTTGCAGAAACTGAAGCAGGAATATCAGAAAACTTCTTTAAGCATTGCCAAACTGCAGGAGCGAGCAGATGCTTCAGAAACACGAAGAAAAGAAGCAAAAGTGCAATATGCTGCAAAGAAAGAGGAATATGAAGATAACTTAGCCATTTCCATTTTCCACGGTGACCAGAATTCTTTCATTGCAGCGAAATCATTAATAAATAAACAAGAAACACTAAAAAATGGCTCAAGCAATACAATGACCGACTTGCAGCGGCAAAAGATCACACAGAACGTGCGACAGAGCGTATCAAATATTGCAAAAGGCCGGACCTTGAAACTTTAGAAAATACGGTCCGCGATCAACAAAAGCAACTTGCAACAATATCTACGGAAGCCGGCAGGAAAAAAGAGCAAAAAGAACAATTCGAGAAACATTTGGAAAAGCTTAAAACAATTGAAAGCAAAATTAAATCCTTAGATGAAGTTTATGAAACTGCTTCAAGCCTTTAGGAAACTGCAACTGGCAATAATCCTGCCAATCTTACCTTTTCCAGTTTTGCTCTGTAAATCATATTAGACGATGTATTAAATGCAGCTAATCAACGTTTGGAAAAAATGAGCCGCATCCGTTACAGTCTTTCCCGCAGTACATCTATCCAAGACGGACGCAGGAAAAGCGGATTGAATATTGAAGTAACCGACACATTCACAGGTACAGCCCGCCCTGTAAAAACCCTAAGCGGAGGCGAAATATTCCTTGCCTCCCTGTCATTAGCCCTAGGACTATCCGATGCAGTACAAGCTTACGCCGGCGTCATAATACTTGATATAGTACTCATTAACGAAGGTTTCGGATCTCTCGACAGCGAATCTCTGGATATGGCGATTAACACACTCATTGACCTGCAGAAGGGCGGACGACTAGTAAGCATAATTTCTCATGTGGCAGAACTGCGCGAAAGAATCCCCGTCCGCCTTGCGGTAATCCTAGGACAACAGGATAGCAGCATTAAGTTCCACGTCTAATATACGAAGATATCCTTTGAAATATAAAAATACCACAAAAGCATGAGTTTTTATTTTCAAACTTCTGCGGTATTATTTTTTATCTATTTTCTTCACACATTGCAAGAAAGTATTTATGGATTTTCCTACTCTCATCTAGCTCAGGATGAAATGACAAGGCAAGTTGATTTTTATAGCGGGCAGCCACGATTTTACCGCCCACCTTTGATAAAATTTCAACCCCTTCTCCAGCGCTTTCAATATACGGAGCCCTGATAAAAGTCATTGGAATATTTCCCATTCCGAAAAGTTCAGCTTCCGTATGGAAACTTCCAAGCTGCCTTCCATAGGCATTGCGCCTTACCGTCATTGGCATGGTGGCAAAATACACCTTATTGTCATTGGAAATTTGATCTGCAAGCAGAATAAGTCCAGCACAAGTTGCAAGTACCGGTGTGCCGCTTTCAATCATCCCTTTTAAGGAACCAAACATATCAAGGTCACACAGAAGCTTCCCCTGGACAGTGCTTTCGCCTCCGGGCAGTACCAAACCGTCCAAATTCCGCAGGACATCCTTTTTCTGACGCAGTTCAACACATTCCGCGCCAAGGTCCTTTAAGACGACAATATGCTCTATAAATGCTCCCTGTAAAGCCAGAACGCCTATTTTCATTTGCCGCGCTCCGCCATTAAAAGCTCTATTTTCTGCTCATTAATGCCGACCATGGCTTCGCCTAAATCTTCCGAAAGCTCTGCTAACATCTTGAAATCAGTATAGTTTGTAACGGCCTTTACGATGGCTTTCGCACGTTTTCTGGGATTACCGGATTTGAAAATGCCAGATCCTACAAATACGCCTTCCGCTCCAAGTTGCATCATAAGTGCCGAATCGGCAGGAGTTGCAATACCACCAGCAGCAAAATTTACTACCGGTAGACGTTTATGCTCATGTACATAGAGAGCTAGTTCATAAGAAACTTGCAATTCTTTTGCCGCATTAAAAATTTCACCCTCCCGCATGGAAACCAGCCAGGCAATCTGCTTGTTCATTTTGCGCATATGGCGCACGGCCTGCACGACGTCCCCGGTACCAGGTTCTCCCTTGGTACGGATCATGGCCGCCCCTTCGCTTATGCGGCGCAGTGCCTCGCCGAGATCCTTTGCCCCACAGACAAAAGGAACCTTGAACTGGGTCTTATCGATATGGTAAACATCATCAGCAGGAGAAAGTACTTCACTTTCGTCAATATAATCAATCTCAATGGCCTCCAATATTTGCGCCTCAGCAAAATGACCTATGCGGCATTTAGCCATAACGGGAATAGAAACTGCTTCCTGAATTCCTTTAATCATTTTGGGATCGCTCATCCTGGAAACACCACCAGTTGCACGGATATCTGCTGGAATCCGTTCCAGTGCCATGACAGCACAGGCGCCGGCTTCTTCTGCGATTTTAGCCTGCTCCGGAGTCGTAACGTCCATAATTACGCCTCCCTTTAACATCTGGGCCAGCTGGGCATTTAATTTATAACGCTCGTTCATATATGTTCCTCCGTTCTTTACAAAAGAATACATATCATAGTATACTTATATCTGGATATTTTTATATACCCATTTTATTATTTTTTATTATAGCCAGATAGATTGTCACGAAAGGATCCCCATGCTGACTTACACTTTTGACAACAGACACGGTATGAGCATGTATGAACATCTCTACCGCTGCATAAAAAATGATATAACAAGCGGGAAATTATTCGCCAGCGAAAAACTTCCTTCAAAACGCACCCTGGCAAAAAATCTCGGCATAAGCCTTATTACTGTTGAAAATGCATATGCTCAGCTGCTTCTTGAAGGATATATATTTTCCCGACCGAAAATCGGCTATTTCGTAGCCCCGCTCATTAAACAGCCGTGCCCCAGCATATTGCCCGAAGTCACAGACAAACAACCAAAAGAAGAAAGCTTTTTTGCCTCTTTTTCCCAAAGCAGCGTACCTGAAGAAACTTTTCCATATAATATATGGGCAAGGCTCCTGCGTCATACCCTTACGACGGCAAATGAACATGATCTGCTTTCTGATACATCAGCGGGCGGCGTCCTTGCCCTCAGACAAGCTATTGCGGGATATTTGTATGAGTTCCGTGTGGTTAATGTTGACCCGAGCCAGATCATTATAGGTGCCGGCACCCAGATTCTGTATAATCTGATTGTACAGCTTCTGGGACGTGATAAAGTTTACGCTCTGGAAGACCCTGGTTATCCGCGTTTAGCACAGATTTATCTTGCAAACAGTGTATCCTGCCGCTGGCTGCCCATGGATCCAGCCGGCATCTCCATGGATTCTCTTAAAAAGAGCCAAGCGGATATCCTGCATATTACCCCGTCCCACCAGTTCCCCACGGGGATCGTTATGCCAATCAGCCGCCGCCAGGAAATCCTGCGATGGGCATTAGAAAAAGCTGACCGCTATATTATTGAAGATGATTACGACTGCGAGTTCCGCCTGTCAGGCCGGCCGATCCCGCCGCTGCAAGGTATTGATACGGCGGAAAAAGTTCTCTATATCAACACTTTCTCACAGACGCTCGCACCCACATTCCGTATAAGCTACATGGTCCTGCCACGTCATCTGACCCAGCTTTTTTACCAAAAACTCGGTTTTTATTCCTGCACGGTTTCCAACTTCGAACAGTTTACCCTGGCCAAATTCATAATGGACGGACATCTAGAACGCCACATTAACAGAATGCGTACACATTACCGCAACAAGTGCGACCTGATTTCATCCTATATTGCCAAAAGCTTTCTTGCCTCTTATTTTAAAATTGCAGGGGAAAATTCAGGGCTGCATTTTTTACTCCACTTTAAAACTTGTGCGTCCGACAAAGAACTTTCCCTTGCTGCAAAAAGAAAAAACATCGATGTCAGGTTCCTTTCTCAGTACTATCATAAGAAACCTTCGGACAATTCCCATATGCTGCTCATAAACTATGCCGGGATTCCTGCTGAAAAGCTGCTTGCTGCATTTGACTTGCTCTTTGAGGCGCTTGCCCCTTATGCAGAAAACTAGTGCCGCAGGACCTCAGCCCAGCGGCACTTCTATGACTTCATCACTTTCCCTTTTCAGCGTTACTTTGGAATTCAGCCTTTCTCCCAGCCAGCTTTCCACCTGGGGAAGGTTGGAATCCTTCATCCTCAAAACCACACTGGTCTGTTAGACATATTCGACATCAGCCACTTCAAAAAGCTGCTGTCCGTAAAAACTGTTTAACCTCCTCCAGCAAGAAGTCCCCCGCTTCTAAAGCGGTGGGGTGAATTGCG
>JAJQDY010000089.1 GCA_021201965.1 Phascolarctobacterium sp. | reverse complement strand
ACGGATTCAATCGCTATGGATTTTTTAATTGTTCAACTTCATTTTACAATCGGCCTGTAAAGAATTTTCAGACATCTGTTTTACTAATTTTATTATGACACTTCCGCCCTTTTTACGCAACAGTAAATATTCAGGATATATGCCGTAAAAGCAACTCAAATCCTATTTTCCAAGGAAGCAGAAACACGATACCGAGCAGGAAGAGACTGAACAGTACGGCCACACCAGCCCTAGCAAAGTCTATAAGATAGACGACTTGGAGACTGTGCACCAGAAGGTAAAGCATCCAGAGAAAGCCAGCAATCACTACGCAAATTAACGGCAGGATGCCATGCAGGCCCAATCTTCCCGAAAACAGCGCTAGGGGCGTCAATATCAGGAACGGCAGCGTTGTATATCCGAGGACGCAGATCAACCCTTTGGGATCACCTGTGAGTGCGCCAAAAGTTTCCAGAATACCATGCAGCAGAAATCCATATAAAGACAACGCCGTCCCGGAAATTATGACTGTTGCAATGATGATGGCAAAGCGTACAGAAAGCGGCATTTCCGAAAACCATATATTACTAACCACACCCGTGAAGAGGCCCACGCTAAGGAAAAAATACCAACCACTGCGCCACAGGCACGGGCTTACGACAAGTTCCAACATCCCTGATTTAGGCTCAAAGAGTACTTCAAAAGTCTTGCGCCTCATACGGCATCACCTCTCAGCCTTGGGTGTATTTTCCATCTGCACATCCCCGGTAATCTGCCTGATAATACTAAACTGGACGGCTTTTGCCATTTCAGATGCAAAAAGCATCTCCAGGGGAGACTGCCTGTCAGGTTCCTTAACGGGCGGCATACCTTCAATGCCTCCAAGTTTCCCTGCAGCCGCCAATGCATCGTAGTAATTGCCCAGTTCATCAACCAGACCGAGTTTCTGTGCCTGCTCGCCAGTATATATACGCCCGTCGGCCAGCTCGCGCACCTTGGCTTCATTCATTTTGCGTCCTTCGGCCACGACTTTAACGAAGCCGGTATAAATTTCATTAACAATTTCCTGCAGAATGGCCTTTTCTTCCAGTGTCATCGGGCGGTCACCGCTCATAATATCCTTATAGGGGCCGCTTTTTATTTTGTTGCTTGTAATACCAATCTTCCTAAACAGTTCTTCCACATTCATGTAAGGCATATATACGCCAATACTGCCTGTAAGTGTTGTAGAATTGGCATAGATTTTATCGCTTTCGCAGGCTGCAATCCAGTAAGCAGCCGAAGCGCCCATATTTCCCAAGGCGGCAACGACGGGTTTTTTTGAATCCTCCTTAAAACGCTTCAGTTCCCTGCTTATTTCCTCTGCCGCGGTAGCACTGCCGCCGCCGCTGTCAATACGCAGCAAGAGAGCCTTGACGCTCTTATCCTCCGCGGACTCGCGGATCTGCCGCATGATACTGCCGCTGGTGACGCCGGCAGTCTTGTTGAAAAGGCTTTCCCTGCCGTCACCGCTTAAAATCGCCCCTTCAATACTGATAACCGCCACCCTGTCAGGCGTACTGACCGACTTGGTGCCGCTATTATTACCCCTGATTAGCGATACTACAAAACTGAGCACGGCAATTAAAAGTACCACGCTGATAAAAAATTTCTTCAGCATTTTAACCTCCTGCGTCCATAAATAAAGGTAAGCAAACCATGCAGCCTGCTTACCTATACAGATGATATTATTTATTCAGGCAAGCTGCCTTTATAAAATCGCGGAACAACGGGTGGGGATTAGTCGGACGTGATTTAAATTCTGGATGGAACTGCACGCCGAGGAACCATGGATGCACATCCGTCGGCAGTTCAACAATTTCTATCAGACGCCCGTTCGGAAGGGTCCCGCCGACCACGAGCCCGCTGCCAATAAGTTCTTCACGGAAGGCATTGTTAAACTCATAGCGGTGGCGGTGCCGTTCATATATAAGCTCCTTCCCATAGGCCTTACTGGTCAAAGTATTCGGATATACCTTGCAGGGATAGAGCCCGAGACGCATGGTGCCACCCTTTATTTCCACTTCCAGCTGCTCAGGCATAAGGTCTATAACAGGGTGTTTGGTTTTCTCGTTAAACTCAGTGCTATTGGCATCTTCCATATTGCAGACATTCCTGGCATATTCTATAACCTCACACTGCATTCCGAGACAGACGCCGAAGAAGGGGATTTTGTTTTCCCTGGCATAGCGGATAGCCCTGATTTTTCCCCCAATACCGCGATTGCCGAAACCGCCAGGCACCAGGATGCCATTAATTCCCTTCATGACCTCTTCCATCTTAACATCCGAAGGTTCGATTTTTTCGGCATTAATCCATTTTATATTAAGTTCCGCTTCATTGTATACGGCAGCATGGCGCAGGGCTTCAGCAATGCTGTAATAGGCGTCCTGCAGCTCAACATATTTGCCGACGACGGCAATGGTAACCTTCTTTTCGTATTTCCTGAGGATACGCGTAACCATATCGCGCCAGGCTTCCATGTCCTTGGGCCTGTTTTCCATATCCAGTTTCCTGAGAACAATTTCATCAAGACCCTGCTCTTCCAGGAGCAGCGGTACTTCATAAATACTTTTTGCAGTAAGATTCTGGATAACCGCCTCCGACTCCACGTCACAGAACATGGCTATTTTCTCGCACATTTCAGGAGAAATAGGTTTTTCACTGCGGCAGACAATGATATCGGGGAAAATACCTATGCCGCGCAGTTCCTTAACGCTGTGCTGGGTAGGTTTAGTTTTCAGCTCGCCCGCAGCGGAAATATAAGGCACCAGCGTCACATGGATGTAGAGAACATCGTTTTTGCCGACCTCTTTTTTCACCTGTCTTATGGCTTCCAAAAAGGGCTGGCTTTCTATATCACCGACAGTACCGCCGATTTCAGTAATGACAAAATCGGCATTATCCACGCGGCCCACACGGAATACTCGCTCCTTTATTTCGTTTGTGATATGGGGTATTACTTGCACCGTCCCGCCGAGATAATCACCGCAGCGTTCCTTGGTGATAACCGACAGATAGATTTTGCCGGCAGTAACATTGGAACTCTTTGACAGGTTGATATCAATAAACCTCTCATAGTGTCCAAGATCAAGATCCGTCTCTGCCCCGTCGTCAGTGACAAACACCTCGCCGTGCTGATACGGGCTCATTGTGCCGGGATCAACATTGATATAGGGATCAAACTTCTGAATAGTAACCTTGAAGCCACAGCTTTTCAGCAACCTGCCTAGAGAAGCTGCCGTTATTCCTTTACCTAATGAGGAAACAACGCCGCCGGTTACAAAAATATACTTTGTCATTTTTCCCCGTCCCAGTCTTAATTTATAAAAACAAACATTAAAAACCTACATTCTTTCCGGTGCAGAAACACCGAGTATCCCAAGGGCATGCCTTATAACATGCCTTGCCGCCTTTACCAGCGCAATGCGCGCCTGCTGGCAGTCACATTCCACGCCTAAAATACGGCACTGATTATAGAAGGAATGGAAAAGTCCCGCAACTTCATACATATAGTGGGCAATGCGGTGTACCGCCCTTTCCCTTGCGGATATGGCAATAAGCTCTTCGTATTCCCCGATTTTCCTTATAAGATCAATTTCACTATTGTCAGTCAAAGTGTTCAGTTTTAAATCACCTGCCGGAACCTCGCTGATTCCAGCTTCCTTTAACTGCCTCAGTATACTGCATATACGTGCGTGGGCATACTGGACATAATAAACGGGATTTTCATTTGATCGTTCCGTGGCCAGGGTCATGTCAAAATCCAGTTGGCTGTCGATAGAGCGCATGATGAAAAAGAACCTTGCCGCATCGGTACCCACCTCTTCGATAAGTTCATTCAATGTCACGCTCTGTCCCGTGCGTTTTGACATTTTCACAAGTTCCCCGTTGCGGTAAAGGCTGACCATCTGCAGAATAAGTACTTCCAGGTGCGAAGGATCGTATCCCAGCGCGCCGATAGCTGTCTTCATGCGGGCGATATAACCATGGTGATCTGCTCCCCATAGGTTTATTACCCTGTCAAATCCGCTGGCAAATTTATTCCTGTGGTAGGCAATATCGGCTGCAAAATATGTAGGCACGCCGTTATCGCGGATAACGACGCGGTCCTTGTCATCACCATGTTCAGTGGCCTTCAGCCACAGGGCACCATCCTTTTCGTATAAATAGCCCCGCTCTTCCAGAATTTCGCAGGATTTTTTTATAGCACCCTCATCATGAAGGGTTTGTTCACTGAACCAGTTATCAAACCGGACATTAAATGCCTCAAGATCTTCTTTTACCGCGGCAAGCTTTTCCTTTAAGGCAATGGTCCTAAACTCTTCCAGACGCTCCTCTTCACTCATCTGCAGGAATCTGTCACCGTAGATACGCACTATACGTCTGGCAGTCTCAATGATATCAAAACCATGATAACCATTTTCAGGAAACTCAGTCTTCCGTCCCAATTCTTCCAGGTAACGCACATTCACGGAAGCCGCCAGATTATTTATCTGATTGCCCGCATCGTTAATATAGTATTCGCTTATGACATCATAGCCCGCAGCCTTCATTAAACTGGCAAGGGCGCTGCCCACGGCGGCCCCACGTCCATGCCCCACATGCAGTGGTCCCGTAGGATTTGCACTAACGTACTCCAGCTGGATTTTTTCCCGGCAGTCATTTTTAAGGTTACCGTAATTCTCCCCTGCCTCAATAATCCCTGCCAGAATACCGTAAACCCAGTCGGGCCTGAGATAAAAATTTATGAAGCCCGGACCTGCTATTTCAGTTTTATCAATATAGGCGCAATCAAGATTTTCCACGATTGCCTGCGCAATAACACGCGGGCTGCATTTTAAGCTACGTGCGAACTGCATAGCAAAATTGGTGGCAAAATCGCCGAACTCTTTCTGGGGCGGTTCCTCCAGGAATACTTCAGGCAGCGGCCCGGCTTTCAATGTTCCTTTGTCCATTACCTTCCGTGCCGCACAGCTTACTGCCTCAGCAAGCATCTTCTTAATGTCCATCCTGATGCTCCTCAATATCTATTAGAATTTTCATGTTCCCGTAAGGCTTGCCGTCCCGGGCCAGCGTGTAATGAATTTCAATATGCCAGGCATCGTCATGGCAGCATGTATGCAAATAGCTAGTTCCCGTTTCCAGCGGTATTTTTAAATACGGGGTCTTATAGAGGCTCAGATGCCTGAAACCCTTCCGGAATTCCTGACGGTGATAAAGCATGCCTCTCCGCAGCAGCACCACCTGTCCCTCATCTCATTTCAGCGTTGTCTTTACGCCTTCAAGGCCTTCCGCCTTTTCCTCGTAAAAAACATAGCGCTTGCCATTATTTTCCGCCATACTGCCGAAACAGGTATATTCTGACTGACGGATGCGCGCCATCTTCATCGCTGGCCAGACTCACTATATGTATTTTGACCGGCTTCATGAAACCTCTCCGCAAATATAAAGCCTGCGACCATCTTCGTTAGCGAAAATATGATCGAAAGCCGCAAGCCCTCACAAGAATTCTGTCATTTTCATGCCACGCACAAAAAAACCTATATCATTTTTTCCAATTTATTATATAACAGCCATTTTTTTCAGTCAAGAAAACAAGAGCCGGAAAAGGAAGAGGGAAACAGGCGGGAAACCGACTGTTTTCTAAAATGTAACCTGATTTGCAGAAAATTATTTTCTAATTTTATTTAGGTATTACGTCAATGTTTTCACCGTCTAAAACTACTTCGGCAGTACTACCGTTTTTGATTTCCCCGGTAACAATCCTGCGCCCTAGAATATTTTCCACAGTGTGGACAATAAGACGTTTTAACGGCCTTGCACCGAAGGCAGGATCGAACCCTGCTTTAGCAAGATATTCAACTGCAGCGTCATTGGCGGTAAGCCTGATTTCAAGCTGCCTGTTAAGACGCACAGCAAGTTCATTGAGCACCATTTTAACGATATCCTTAATCTGCTCAGCCTGCAGTGATTTGAATATAACGATATCGTCAACCCTGTTCAGGAACTCCGGCCTGAAGAAATTCATCAACATATGCTGGACTTCCTCGCAGCTGATTACTCCATTTTCCTTCATAATTTCACTGCTACCAAGATTACTGGTCATGATAATAAGCGTATTCTTAAAATCCACGTTGCGTCCCTGTCCATCGGTAAGGCGCCCGTCATCAAGCACCTGCAGCAGCACGTTGAAGACATCCGCATGGGCCTTTTCTATTTCATCAAGCAGGATAACGCTGTAGGGATGGCGGCGCACTGCTTCGGTCAGTTGTCCGCCCTCTTCATAGCCGACATACCCTGGAGGTGCACCGATAAGGCGGGATACCGTGTGTTTTTCCATGTACTCGCTCATATCAATCCGTACCATATTACGTTCGTCATCGAAAAGGACCTCGGCAAGCGCTTTGGCAAGTTCCGTTTTTCCCACGCCGGTAGGGCCGAGGAAAATGAAAGAACCGATAGGACGGTTGGGATCCTTTATGCCTGCACGGGCGCGTACCACCGCTTCGCTAACTGCCTTAACGGCTTCATCCTGCCCTACCACCCTTTGGTGCAGAATATCCTCAAGATTGGCCAGCTTCTGGCGCTCTCCGCCGGAGAGGCGTGATACAGGAATCCCCGTCCAGGTGCTGGCAACTTTTGCAATATCCTCTTCATCAACTTCTTCCTTGAGCAGAACGTTGTCATCCTTCTTCTCATCATTTGCAGACATGTCCGCAAGCTCTTTCTGCAGTGCGGGCAGGCGCCCGTATTTCAGCTCGGCCAGCTTATTAAGGTCATAGTCGCGTTCTGCCTGCTCCATCTGCTGCTTTACGATGTCAATCTCCTTTTTTACCTCGCTGACCCGGGCAATGGACGCCTTTTCGGCATCCCAGCGTTTTACGAGTTCATCGTTTTCCGCACGCAGTCTGCCCAGATCTTCCTCAATTTTTGCCAGGCGCTCCTTAGACTGGTCATCGTCTTCATTTTTTAAGGCCTGTACTTCGATTTCAAGCTGCATGATGCGGCGTTTACTTTCATCAAGGGCCAGGGGCAGGGAATCAATTTCCGTGCGCAGACGTGCCGCTGCCTCATCCACGAGGTCAATTGCCTTATCAGGCAGGAAACGATCATTGATATATCGGTTGGAAAGTACCGCTGCCGCAACAAGAGCCGCATCCTTAATCCTGACACCGTGATGTACTTCATAGCGCTCGCGCAGTCCGCGCAGGATGGAAATAGTATCCTCGACACTAGGCTGTTTTACCATAATCGGCTGGAAACGGCGTTCCAGCGCACTGTCTTTTTCAATATATTTACGGTATTCATTGAGGGTAGTGGCACCAATACAGCGCAGTTCCCCCCTTGCCAGCATGGGTTTCAAAATATTGCCGGCATCCATGGATCCTTCCGCTGCTCCTGCACCGACAACGGTATGCAGCTCATCAATGAACATAATGATCTGTCCCGAACTATCGGAAACTGCTTTTAACACCTTCTTCAGGCGTTCTTCAAACTCACCGCGGAATTTGGCACCGGCGACAAGGGCTGCAAGATCCAAGGCATAGAGTGTCTTGTTCTTCAAGTTTTCCGGCACATCGCCTGCGACTATACGGCGGGCAAGGCCTTCTGCAATAGCCGTTTTCCCTACGCCGGGCTCACCTATCAGCACGGGATTATTTTTCTTCCTGCGGGAAAGGATTTCAACCACCCTACGAATTTCATCATCCCTGCCAATAACCGGGTCAAGTTTGCCTTCCTTTGCCTTTTCGGTAAGGTCCTGCCCGAATTTTTCCAGAGTTTTTTTGTCTTCATCATTGGCAGCACTGTTCTGATACTGCAGATAGGCCGCTTCAATTTTCTTGCGGTCGATACCATATTTTTTAAACAGTGCGACCACGTCGCTGTCACCGTCGCTGGCCATAATAGCCACCAGCTGGCATACTGTGATTTCACCACCGTTATTCTGATTCAGCATTGCCATGATGCGGGCAAAACCCGTTCCCATCATAAGCTGCCGGTCCTGTCCCTTAACTGACGGTAATTTCTGTACCAGTGCTCTGGCATCATTTGTAAAACTAGTAATATTTATATTGAGGCTTTGCAGCAAATACTTAAAAAATCCTTCGCTTCCGCACAGAGCTGCAAGTACATGGGAAGTGGTAAGCTCCTGGTTGTAATTCATAACAGCCTGCTGCTGCGCCGCTTCCAAAATTCTTTTTACTTCTTCACTGTAGCGTTCTTCCATGATGCTACACCTCCTTTATATGTTCTTTGAAAGTAAATTTCTTTAAAAGTTTTTATATTTCTGTTATTATAAACGCAGGGGGAAATTTTTCTCTGCTGAATAAACTCAAGTGACAAATATCACGGAGGTATTTATATGAACCCGTCCATGATCGTTTATCGATTTTTCGACGTTGCCGATGAAATAAACCTTGACCTTGTGCAGGCCCTGTGGACCAGCCGCAATAAGATTGCATCAAGACTGCGTCTTGACAGAATTTCAACCAAATCCATCGTTTTCAGCAATCCTCCGGTCCTGGTGGAACTCGGCAGCCATGAATTGACATTTAACGGCAAGACATATTTAACAGAAGTCAAGGCACGCATTTTTGATATAGGCGTTATAAGCATAATCCTGCGTATCCAGTTTGAGGATGACGTCACCGAAGAGGAATACATGAATATGGCGCTTTCCAGCGAACATATGCCTGAAGATACGATATGCGGATACCTGGATGCCATTCTGGAAACCATAAATCCTGCCTGTGTTAAGCAGAGGGTTTCTGATTTTGAGGAGGACTTTGTGGTCCACTATTTCCAGGGAAAACTCCCAGAATGGGACCTGGCCGCCATGCTTTTGCGCGACCGCACCGCCTTAAGCGATGAAACCCGTGAAGATACACTGGATAACAACTATTCCTACAGTACCGATGATATTACGTACCTGGCCTGGGATAATGCAATAGTTTATGATAAGACAGGCAGCATGGACATTCCTGACCTTCTGGAATTTGCCAACGCGCAGCTGCTGGAACTGCATTACTATGACAACGCCCTGGCCGATGCCATCCATCAGAGCTATGATGAACTCAAGGAAGCAGGCCTGGCCAATAAAATAAGCCGTCTGCATACTTACCGCAACATCCGTGGACGCCTGATGGAAATCATGGCCGATATAAGCGGTATGGTCGGCAATATCAGCAATGCCCTGCAGGTGACCCAGGATGTCTTTTATGCCAGGATTTACACCCGCTACCTGAAACTGGTTAAGGCCAGCGTCTGGAAAAGCAATATCGATTATAAACTGAACACCATGCAGAGGACCTATACCATCTTAAACGAAGAGGTGGAAAGTTATCTCTTTACATGCCTGAATATTGTTTCAATTATCATTCTGGCTGCCGTTTTCATAACGCTCATCCTGATCCTCTTAAAATAATACCTGCAGGATGATTTTCTTCCTGCAGTTTTATTATAACAGTAAAAGTCAAAAAGTCAAACATTTATTTTTACTTTTTTAATATTTTATTGACAAAGTCCCGATGTGATGGAAAAATATACCTATCACTGGCAAAGAAAGGATTATTATGTTATCTACATCACTGCTAAATGGATTTTCCATCCTGCTTATTCTACAGTGGCTCAGCGTCATTATAATGGATTTCCTGAAAATACCATTTCCATCACCGCTCCTAGGGATGCTGCTCCTGGCAGTCCTCCTGAAAACCGGCATTATCCTAATTAGTGCCGTTGAGGATATCTGCGACATTTTAATTGACAAGATGTGCATGCTCTTCCTGTCTGCAGGGGTCAGCATCCTGATCTATATTGACATTGTCCGTGCAGAACTTTCGCCCATCCTCCTCACCCTCTGCATAAGCAGTCTTATTATCCTTGCGGTTACCTCCCTCTTCCTTGAGACAGTCCTAAAGAAAAAGAGTAAAGGAGGAAATTCAGGCGTTTCCTGAAATGCTGCTTAACTCGCACCTCTTCGGCGTTGGCCTTACCGTCATAGTTTACTGGCTCTGCGAAATGCTTCTTAAAAAACTGAACGCCAGGATATTCCCGCCTATTGCCTGGAGGCTCCAATGATAACCACCATTTTATTCTTCAGCCCGGAAATAAAATATGAACAGTACGAAGCAGGTGCAAGCTTCATCACCTTCCTGCTGGGACCTGCCACAATTGCGCTGGCCATGCCTCTTATACGCAACTGGGAAATCATAAAGGCGAAAGCCCCCACCTTAACATGCGGAATTATAATTTCTGCGCTGACCGCCATAATCTCCGTCTACTCCCTGGGAAAGATCTTCGGACTATCAGACCAGATGCTCATATCGCTCCTGCCGAAATCCGTGACCACCCCCATTACCATGGAGATATCATATGTTATAGGCGGCATTCCATCATTAACGGCGGCGGCAGTTGTCTTCACAGGCATACTCGGTGCCATTTGCAATCACAGGATTTTAGCCCTCATGGGTATAAGAAACGACCTGGCGGCCGGCATTGCCATAGGCGCATCAAGCCACGGGGCCGGGACCAGCGTCTGCGAAGGGGTAAGTCCCCTGCAGCTTGCCGCAGGCGGCGTTGCCATTAGCTTAACCGGCATTGCCACATCCATCCTGGTACCTATAACTGCTTCCCATTTTAAAAAGCATCTGGTAAAATATGCCGGAAATGGAAAAAGTCCTGCATCTACAGGGCTTTTAATTATGCTCCAGTAATTATTTTTCAGCTTCTTCCACTTTCTGTGGCAATTGTGGGTTGAAAGTGATCAACAATGGTTTATCATTTGTGATTCTGAAAACATACATGAATAATACTTCAGGAACTTTTTCAGTTTTTGCCAAATATATTAAAACATCTATTCCTTTGCCGCGCTTTTCTATCTGAATCAATTCGTTATCTAATACCTTACCAAAGTCTTTTTCGGTTTTTTTGCGGATAGCGCTGAAATTTTCCTCATTAAAGTCCTTCCTTGCCTCCGGATCCAGAATAGCAGCGAACTGACTGTAGTTGCGGGCACTCCAAAATTTACTTGCCAGGGCTTCTTCATCATCCAGCAATTTGCCGTTGCTTACTGCAGCATTGCAAACTGAAGCAAATGCAAGCATAAACAGCATCGTAAGCATAAGAATACTCTTTTTCACGATGTAAACCTCCCAAGATTTAATATGTAATAATTATAAACTTTTTACCCTATTTAAGCAAGTCAGCATGGAACTATCAGCAAAACAGCCACTTTTAGAATTTTTCTACGAATCTTTCCATGGCTTCAATGGTATTTTCCCTGCTGCCGAAAGCGGTGAGCCTGAAATATCCTTCGCCCATGGCACCGAAACCCGCCCCGGGCGTCCCGACAACGGCAAGGTTTTCGAGCAGGTAATCAAAAAACTCCCATGATTTCATCCCATTCGGGCACTGCATCCAGATATAAGGGGAATGCAGACCTCCGTAAAATTTAATGCCTTTTCTGGCAAGGGCCTTCATCATAATACGGGCATTTTCCTGATAGTAGGCGATGTTCTCGCGGCACTGCCTGATTCCCTCTTCCGTGAATACGGCTTCTGCCCCGCGCTGTATGATATAAGGCACGCCGTTGAATTTAGTGGTCTGCCGGCGCAGCCACATTTTATTAAGTTCCATGTTCTTCCCCTCAGGCGTCTTTCTTACAAGGGCATGGGGAACAACGGTATAGCCGCAGCGCGTGCCGGTAAAGCCTGCCGTTTTGGACAGCGAGCAGAGCTCAATGGCGCATTTTTTAGCCCCTTCTATGGTGAAAATACTGCGGGGTACTGCAGGATCGCTGATAAAGGCCTCATAGGCCGCATCATATAATATGACCGCATCATTTTTCAGGGAATAGGCTACCCATTTTTCCAGCTGCGCTTTTGTGTAGACCGCCCCCGTCGGATTATTTGGCGAGCAGAGGTAGATTACATCCGCCTTAACGCTTTCATCAGGCATGGGCAGGAAATCGTTTCCCGGGCGGCCCTGCATATAGATTATCTTCCGGCCGCACATTATATTGGTATCAAGATATACCGGATATACAGGGTCTGGAACCAGTATGACATTGCTGTTGCTGAAGATATCGGTAATATTGCCGCAGTCACTTTTGGCCCCGTCGCTGATAAAAATTTCACTGCTTTCGACGGCAACCCCGGAGGAAGCATAATATTTTACCAGTGCATCGTGGAGGAAATCATATCCCTGTTCAGGCCCGTAGCCGCAGAACGTCTCCTTGACACCCATTTCCTCTGTGGCCTTTTCCATTGCACTGACTACACATTTTGCCAGTGGCAGCGTAACATCGCCGATACCCATACGGATGATTTTGCGGTCAGGATGTGCGTCGGCAAAAGCACTCACCTTGTGTGCTATGTCCGCAAAGAGATAACTTCCCTTAAGATTACAATAATTCCCATTAACTAACGCCATGTTTTTAATCCATTCATTATTTTTTTATTATATCATCCGGCACGTCAATGCTGCCTTCAAAAACAAGTTCCGCCGGACCTTCCAGTATAACATGCTCATCATTGCCATAGGTTACCTTAAGTGTACCGCCTTTTGCGATAACCGTAAGCGGTTCGCCTTTTTTGCCGCAGTTTCCGAGCAGCCCGCAGGCCACGGCCACGGCGCAGGCGCCGGTCCCGCAGGCCCAGGTTTCACCGGAACCACGTTCCCAGACGCAGAATTTCACCGTATTATTATCAATTATCTGCACGAACTCCGTATTAACGCCTTCCGGGAAAAGAGGGTGATGCTCAAACTGGGGACCCAGTTCCTCAAGATTTAAAGCATCCACGTCATTCACGAAAGTCACGTAATGGGGATTTCCCATGGAAATTGCCGTGCCGTTATAAACGACTTTCTTTTCACCGTAATTATCGGACAAGACCAGCCCCTGGTCAACGAACGTGAAATGATCGCTGATCATCGGGATATCGGTACATTTAAAAACAGGCGTGCCCATATCCACTTTTGCTTCCTTTACTTTGCCATCCACAACCGTCATCTCTACTCTCTTTATACCGGACAGGGTTTCTAGCGTAATTTCCGTTTTATCCGTGAGGCCCTTGTCATAAACGAACTTTGCCACGCAACGCACGCCGTTACCGCACATTTTCCCTTCTGAAGCATCGGCGTTAAACATGCGCATTTTAAAATCGGCAACATCAGATTTGCAAATCAGTATGAGTCCGTCACTGCCTATGCCGAAGCGTCTGTGCGAAATATATTTGGAAACTACCCCGGGGTCCGGCAGTTCGCCTTTCGTGCAGTCAACGTACACATAGTCATTGCCCGCACCGTGCATTTTGGTAAATTCTATTTTCACAGCCTTACCCCCTAATCAGATTATATATTTTATTATAGCAAAAACCGATAATATTTACACTAAAAGCGGAAAATAATTTCCGGTTCTGCCAAAAACGGCATACGTACAGCCTGCAGACGCGGAAATACTTACGGCTTCTTCCTTTTATGTTCCTCAAGATACTGCCCTACTATTTTTACGGCACAGTAGTCACCGCACATGGAACAGGCTTCATCTTCCGGTTTGTTCTTCTTGCTGCGGTATTCAAAGGCTTTTACTGGATCAATGGCAAGTTTCAGCTGTTCCGGCCAATTTAAGTCCTTCCTGGCCCTGGCCATGGCATTGTCCCAGGCCCAGGCTTTCCCATTCCATTTTGCAAGATCTGCCGCATGGGCTGCAATTCTTGCCGCGATGACCCCTTCCTGCACATCGCTTAAATCAGGCAGCCCGAAGTGCTCTGCAGGCGTCACATAGCAGAGGAAATCCGCCCCTGAGACAGCGGCAAGCGTACCGCCTATGGCGCAGGTGATATGGTCGTACCCCGGTGCAACATCCGTCACCAGGGGATCTAAGACATAAAAGGGCGCACCGTGGCAGATGGTTTTTTAAAGTTTCATATTGGCGGCTATCTGGTCATAAGGCATATGTCCCGGTCCTTCCACCATAACCTGCACGCCCCGCTCCCTGGCGCACAGCGTAAGCTCACCGATATTGATGAGTTCCTGAATCTATGCCCGGTCACTGGCATCGGCAAGGCATCCCGGCCGCAATCCGTCCCCAAGGCTTATGACTGAATCATACTCCTCGCAGATATCAAGAATTTCATCAAAATATTCATAAAGGGGATTTTCCTTATCATTATGCAGCATCCATCCGGTTATGAAATTCCCGCCGCAGCTGACCACATCCATTATGCGCCCTTCACCAGTAAGTGCCCTTAACGCCTCACGGTTTATTCCGCAGTGGATGGTCATGAAATCTGCGCCGTCAGCCGCATACATGCGGATTACATCCATTAAATCATCTTTGGTCATCCCAACCACGGCACTGCGTTTCCTGATGGTTTCAACGGCCGCCTGGTAAATAGGTACCGTGCCTACCATGACGCTTGACGCCTCAATGACGGCCCTGCGGGACGCATTAATACTATCCTCCGTGGAAAGATCCATCACCGCATCAGCCCCTGCGTCTATGGCTGCCTTCAGTTTTTCCAGTTCCGGAACTATTTCAGAATAGCTGCTGGATGTGCCTATGTTGGTATTTACCTTGACGGAAAGTCCTCTTCCGACGCCGCAGGGAATAAGGTTTTGTGGTTCTTATTCGCGCAAATGGCTATGGTCCCTTCAGCCACGCCACTGCGGATAAATTCCGCATTCACGTTTTCCCGGCGTGCGACCTCCTCCATTGCATCCGTTACCATACCCTTCCTTGCCAGCTGCATTTGTGTTGCCATTTTTCTGCCTCTTTAATACATAAAGCCGGTCCCCGAAGCGGAAACCGGCTTATGCTTAAGGCCGCATTCCACTTCCCTACGCAGATATTACCCCTGATCAGGTTCAAAGGGTTGGACTAAAATACTCTCAGCTTTTAAGCACCCCAGTGGACTGTCTTCAGTTGTTATTTTAAAGTCAGCACCAGGCTGTCCTTTTACAGATTATTTTATAAGACCGAGAATGAAAAAGAAAACCGGCGGAACGAGAAGCGACGGCATCATATTAAGCGTCTTGCAGTTACGTATTTCAAGTATCGTAAAACCAGTACTCATAAGGAAGATCCCGCCAAGTATTGAAACTTCCGCCATAAGCGGCGGCGTCATGTAAGGCGCAATTACCCCGCAGAAAAGATAAAGCAGTCCCTGCCAGCAGAAAAGCACTATGGCCGCCGGTGCTATCCAGAACCCATAGGCGGACGACAGGATGATGGATGATACGAAATCAAGGGTTGCATTGGTAAAAAGATAGGTATTATTGCCATTGATCCTGCTTTCTATGGGGCCTAAGATGGACAGGGTGCCGATGCAGAAAAGCAGTATGGCCGTGGAAAGCCCTTCTGCAAGCTTTGAGCCTCCCTTAACCGAGTCCAAAAGCCTGTGGAAGTGGCCGTCAAGATCAAGCCTGATGCCTATGGCTGCGCCGATGGCAAGGCTTGCGATAAAAAGCACGGGAAAATCCGACTTCGGTAGGTTATGCACTGCGGCATTTGCCCCGAGGGCAACTATCGCAAGTCCCAAAGCGTTAAAAAGGCCCGTTTTATATTTCCCGCTTATACCGCGGCTGACAAAGCCACCTATAAAAGAGCCGACAAGTATGGTGCTTACATTTACGAATATTCCTATCATGGTTACCTCTTAAATATAAAAGCCCATTGTGCACACAATGGGCTTTACCACATTCTAACAATCAGCCCTGGGCAACAACACGGATGCTTTTAACTTCGAAAGCCTTGATAATTGCAGGCAGACATTCACGCTCGATATTGGTGCGGTGCAGTTCGCTTTCCGCAACAATCATGATCCGCTCGCCATCATAATTGATGTTATGCACTTTGCTGATATGGCGCTGGAATTTTTCCTCCCCGAGGATTTCCTTCAGGATCTGCAGCTTTTCCATTACCAGGGGTTTTTCCACTGCCATCCTTTCCTCAAGGGGTGAAAATGGTACTTCAATGATGCGGGCATCACGGGCCAGGACGTAATTCTCTTCGCCTTCACTGGGAACTACTAAATCTTCTCTAACAGCCATTTTTAAAACCTCCGTCCGTTTACAGTTATTCGCCTTCAATACGTCTTAATTATATGATACATACAGGATACAGTCAAGGTTTGCTAAAGCGGTGACAATATTGTATAATAAAGACGCATTCGGGGTTTATCCCCTGTCATGCTTATTTTAAGGAGGATGCCATGTCTGTTTTAGACGTACTTCAGGAACGCGGTTTCATTAAACAGATGTCACATGAGGATGAAATCAGGGAACTTCTGGAAAAAGAAAAAATTACATTTTACATAGGCTTTGACCCCACGGCGGACAGCCTGCACGTGGGCCATTTCATTGCGCTCATGATGATGAGCCATATGCAGAAGGCGGGACACCGCCCCATCTGTCTTTTAGGCGGCGGCACCGGCATGGTCGGTGACCCGAGCGGAAAGGACGAAATGCGGCAGATGCTGACAAAGGACTTCATAAGCCACAACATTGAGTGTTTCAAAAAACAGATGGGCCGCTTCATTGACTTTACTGGCGGTATGGCCATTCTGGCAAACAATGCCGACTGGCTGCTGGACTTGAATTACGTAAAGCTCCTCCGGGAAGTCGGCGTGCATTTTTCCGTAAACCGCATGCTGACCGCGGAATGTTTCAGGAAACGCCTGGAACGGGGCCTTTCCTTTTTTGAATTCAACTACATGATTATGCAGAGTTACGATTTCTGGAAACTGAACCAGGCCTACGGCTGCGTCATGCAGCTGGGCGGCGATGACCAGTGGTCCAACATGCTCGCAGGCGTCGAACTTATAAGGCGCAAGGAACAGAAACCGGCATTCTGCATGACATGCAGACTGCTCACCACCAGTGACGGCCGCAAAATGGGCAAGACGGAAAAAGGCGCCCTGTGGCTCGATGTGAAAAAAACTTCCCCTTATGATTTCTACCAGTACTGGCGCAACGTTGACGACAGCGACGTAGAAACCTGCCTGAGCCTTTTAACCTTCCTCCCCATGGATGAGGTAAGGCGCCTGTCTTCCTTAAAGGATGCGGAAATAAACACGGCCAAAAAAGTACTGGCATTTGAAGTCACGAAACTGGTCCACGGCGAAGATGAAGCCGTAAAGGCCAGACAGGCCGCGGAAGCCCTTTTCGGCATCGGCACGGACCTTTCCAACGTCCCGGCCATTGAGATAACCCACGCCGACATTGGTGCGAAAATGGTTGATGTGCTTACCGCGGGAAAGGTATTTTCCAGCAAACGCGAAGTGCGGAAGATGATTGCCCAGGGCGGGCTGTATATTAATGATACCGCAGTAAGTAACCCTGAAGCATGCTTCTCCCCGAATATGTTCGATGCGGAAAAGAGCCTTCTCATCCGCAAGGGCAAAAAGAAATATTTCCGCCTGACGGCAAAATAGAAAGAGCCTCCGACTCCGGAGGCTTTCATTTTAGATGTGTGATATTTATTTTTTTAGAGGAATAAATATGGCTGAAGAAAGAAAATACAGTAACCCCGCATGCTCAAAGAGCAGCTGCGAAGGGTCTCCAAGTGCGGGGCAGGAAGATTTTTCCGCCCATCTTAACGAAATGAGCATGGTTGATAAGATCATAGCCGTCGTAAGCGGCAAAGGCGACGTTAGGAAATCCCTTGTGACATCGCTACTAGCAGCCGCAATGGTAAGGCGCAGCCACCGCGCTGCCATCCTTGATGCGGATATTACCGGCCCTTCCATTCCGAAAAGCTTCGGCATAAAAGAAAAGGTTCTGGCTTCCGAAACGGGAGTATTCCCTGCAGCAACTGCAACGGGCATTGAAATAATTTCCGCCAACATGCTGCTGCCCGATGAAATTGATCCCGTCATATGGCGCGGCCCCCTCATTGCCAATATGGTAAAGCAGTCCTTGACGGACATCATCTGGAGCGATATTGACTACATGTTCATTGACATGCCGACGGGCACCGGCGACATTCCCCTGACCATCTTCCAGTCCCTGCCGGTGGACGGTATTATTGTCGTAACATCGCCACAGGAACTTGTTTCCATGATTGTCGCAAAAGCCGTGAAGATGGCAAAGATGATGGAGATTCCTATTTTAGGGCTCGTGGAAAACTACTCTTATTTCCGCTGTCCGGACAACGGGAAGGATTATAAGATATTCGGCAAAAGCCACCTTGCCGAAACCGCCGATGCCTACGGTCTGAAGGTCCTTGCAAGGCTTCCAGTGGATCCCGCAATAGCCAAGACATGTGACGACTGGAAGGCTGAAAGACTCTCCCTGAAGGAACTTGAGGACTGCTGCGAATTCCTTGAAACGGCCTGGGAAAAATAACAACATAAAAAACGGCTGTCCTTTTTTAAGCGGGCAGCCATTTTTTATTGCATATCATTTTCATACATTTACTTCCTTAATGCTCTTTAGGACACTTTTACCGAAGATTTTAACCAGGAATTTTTTGGACTTTTCCATTACCCCGTCATCAATATACCCCTTGGCCTGGACAAGGGCGAAGGTGAGCGCCACCGCATCATCCGTATAGCCAATGACCAGCGTGAGGTCGGGCATGAAATCAATTGGCGCGATAAGATAGCCTAAGGCCCCAATAATGACGGCCTTCGTCCTGGCGGGCACACCCGGCTTCTGCAATACGTAAAAGAGCTGGACCGCTTTATAGACCACTGTGGCGCCTGCTATTTTGCCGTATTTTACGATTTTGGACTTCAGCCCGCTTTCGCTGTACTCCCCTTCACATTTCTGCAGTTCTTTCCTGGTTATCTTCTTTTCGTTAAATTCCTCAGTCATTTTCCCCTCTGTGCGGCTTACCTTATGTTGACGAACTGGAGATCAATGCCGTAGTCCCCTGCCTTAAACATCTGGATGACGGCCTACAGGTCATCCTTTTTGGCGCCTGATACCCTGACCTGATCATCCTGCATCTGGCCGAAAACCTTAAGTTTCGTGGCCTTTATTGCGGCAATGATAGCTTTTACCTTTTCCTTCGGAATTCCCTGGCGGATTTCCACGGTCTGCCTCACGGTTTCATTAGCCGCCGGTTCCACTTTTCCCGGCTCCAGGCACCGCAGCGGGATGCCCCGTTTGGCCATCCTCACCCGCAGCATATCGGTGATTGTTTCAAGTTTATATTAATCTTCTGCCGCAAGCTTCACGCTTTTTTCATCAAGATCAATGGAAGCTGCCGATCCCCTGAAATCATAGCGCTGCGCAATTTCCTTCTTTACCTGGTTCACTGCATTATCCATTTCCTGCATATCCACTTGGGATACGACGTTAAAAGAATTATCCTTAGCCATAGTGCTACCTCCCGAAATTATTTTTTATCCAGATGATCCGGTGCCGGCACGCAATTCAGTGCCATGTAATTATGCTCCTTCGTAAGCTCGCCTATAAGATCAAGCCCGCTCCGCTCCAATTTACGTTGATCGGCGTGAGTATGGCCTTAAGATCCACCTTTTTCAGCGGGCTCTTTTTTACGGCCATGAAGAACATGTCAAACTCGCCGCGTTCAAAACCGAAGAGCAGCAGGCATTCGTCTTTCCCCTCATCCCCTGAATAGCTCCCGCTGACGGGCTGCACGCCCTTTATCCCGGCAAGGAACCACGCCGGCTGCAGCATTTCCTCCCGCCCTACCGCACGGCATGCGGCTTTCACCATCATGCAGATTATTTTTAAGGCCTTCAGCCTTTCTTCCGTAAAATTATATACAAGTACTTTTTTCATTTATACCTCCGCCTAACATTATACAAATCAAGTGGAAAAATAAAAAGCGGTAAACGATGTTACCGCTTTCCGCCATTTTTACTGTTCGGCAAAACTATCCTTGCCAACGCCGCACAGGAGGCATATCCAGCTGTCCGGAACGTCCTCCCAGGCAGTGCCCGTCTGGACGCCGTTTGCATGATCTCCCTCGGCAGGATCGTAAATGTAGCCGCACACGGTGCAAACCCATTTCTTCATTCTTTTCACTCCTTTGCATTTTCATATTGCGTTTATTATAGCAGAATAATTGTTACGGATTTTTAAATTAAATATGATTTATTTTATTTAACCATTTCCTTCTTTTCCGGCTGGTCTAGGCGGAAGAAATT
>JAJQDY010000041.1 GCA_021201965.1 Phascolarctobacterium sp. | reverse complement strand
TGTGTGTGAACTCTATTCTACCACGGATTCAATCGCTATGGATTTTTTAACTGTTCAACTTCATTTTACAATCGACCATTATTTAATTTTATTTAACTCAGGGGAAATTACAGTCCCGACTGTTTTTTGAGCGTTTCCGCCTTATCGAGCCTCTCCCAGGGGAGGTCAAGGTCCGTGCGCCCGAAATGGCCGTAGGCCGCAACCTGCTTATAGATGGGACGGAGGAGGTCCAGGCTCTTTATGATGCCTGAAGGGCTGAGGGAGAAATTGGCGTTTATAAGCTCCGTGATTTTCCCATCGGGGATTTTCCCCGTGCCGAAGGTATTTACGTAGACGGAAACGGGTTGGGCCACGCCGATGGCGTATGCCAGCTGGATTTCGCACCTGTCCGCAAGTCCCGCGGCGACGATGTTCTTTGCCACATAGCGTGCGGCATAGGCTGCGCTCCTGTCCACCTTGGAGGGGTCCTTGCCGGAAAAGGCGCCGCCGCCGTGGCGGGCCATACCCCCATAGGTGTCGACGATGATCTTGCGCCCCGTAAGCCCAGCATCGCCCTGTGGTCCGCCTATGACAAAGCGCCCCGTGGGGTTGATGTAATATTTGATGTCGCCTTTAACCATATCAGGAGGCAGGACGGGCTTTATCACCTTTTCGACAATATCCCTCCTGATGTCTTCAGGTGCCACCTCGGGGGCATGCTGTGCGGAAACGACTACCGTATCTATGCGCACGGGCCTGTCCTCGTCGTATTCCACCGTGACTTGAGTCTTGCCGTCGGGCCTTAAATAAGGAAGGATTTTTTCCTTCCTTACTTCCGCAAGGCGTAGGACGAGCTTATTTGCAAGGTATGCCGGCATGGGCATGAAGCTTTCCGTCTCATTCGTCGCATAGCCGAACATTATTCCCTGGTCACCGGCGCCCGTCTCACCTTCCGCCGCGCTTCCTTCCTTCGCCTCAAGGGACTTATCGACGCCCATGGCGATATCGGGCGACTGCTCGTCAAGGGAGATGAACACTCCGCAGGTATTGCCGTCAAAACCGTATTTGACCCTGTCATAGCCGATTCCTATGACCGTGTCCCTGGCTATTTTCTGGATGTCCACATAGCAGGTGGTGGAGATTTCACCAACCACGTGGATCTGCCCCGTGGTAACGACCGTCTCGCAGGCCACGCGGCCTTTTGGATCCAGGGCAAGGATTGCGTCAAGGACCGCATCGCTTATCTGGTCCGCAATTTTATCGGGATGTCCTTCAGTAACGGATTCCGACGTGAAAAGTTTCTTCATTATTTTATCCTCCCAGTTTAAAAAAGGCGTTCCCCCTGTGATAGAACGCCGGTGCCTTATGAGCATTCTCATCTTGCGGTTTTCCCGCAGGAATTAGCACCGTTTGCATTGCGCAACGGTTGCTGCGATTTCACGGAGCCTATTCCTCCGCCGCTCTTGATGAGTTATTTACCTGTCTGATTAATTGTATAGCATGCACGGTCAAATTGCAAAGTTATTTTTTCCTGTAGGCGCGCAGGTCCGCTATCATGATGTCAAGGAGCCTTTCCGCCACGTCCGCCTTGTCCATTTTTTCAAGGGGCAGCACCTTGCCGTCAGGGAATATGAACCTTACCACATTGGTATCTGCGTTAAAGCCGGCCCCCTCCGCCGTGATGTCGTTGGCGACGATCATGTCGAGGTTCTTTTTCCCTATCTTCTTCTTCGCGTTTTCAATGAGGTTTTCCGTCTCTGCGGCAAAGCCGATGAGGATCTGGTCCTTCTTTTTCGCACCTAGCTCCGCAAGGATGTCGGGCGTTTTAACGAGTGAGAGGCTCAGCGCCTCATCGCCTTTTTTTATCTTCTGCGGCGTGGCTTTTGCCGGCCTGTAATCGGCTACTGCCGCCGCCTTTATGACAACGTCCATCTTATCGTAATTTTTAAGGCACGCGTCAAGCATTTCCTCCGTCGTTACGGTCTTTATGATTTTAACGCCAAAAGGATCGTGGAGGTTAACGGATCCCGCAATGAGGAGCACGTCTGCGCCGCGGCTTGCGGCGGCCTTTGCTATGGCATAGCCCATCTTTCCGCTGGAGCGGTTGCCGATGAAGCGCACCGGATCTACCGGCTCCTGCGTCTCGCCTGCGGTAACCATTATCTTAAGTCCCGCAAGGTCACCCCCGTTTTCGCCGAGGAAACAGTCTACGAAGGAAACGATGTCCCTGGGTTCCGGGAGCCTTCCCCCGCCCACGGTGTCGCAGGCGAGCATGCCTTCAGCAGGCGGCATTACCGTAACCCCCCTGTGGCGGAGGGCCGTGAGGTTTGCCACCGTGGCCTGGTTTTCCAGCATGTCAGTGTTCATGGCAGGGCATAATATGACCGGGCCCTTCATGGCAAGAAGGGTCGTTGAAAGGAGGTCATCGGCTATGCCGTGGGCCATTTTCGCTATGATATTTGCCGTTGCGGGCGCAACGAGGTAGAGGTCCGCCCATTTGGCGAGGGCGATGTGCTCGACGGAAAATTCGGCATTTCCCGCCCACATGGACGTGGCAACCTTATGCCCGCTTATTTCCTTAAACGTCAGGGGCCTAACGAATTCCTGGGCGTGCTCCGTCATGACGACGCACACGTCGGCGCCGGCCTTTTTCAGGCGGCTTGTCAGGTCCACGGCCTTATAGGCTGCGATCCCGCCCGTGACCCCGAGTACTATTTTCTTTCCCTTAAGCATTACCTGTTCTCCCTGCTGTAGGTGATCCTTCCCTCGGCAATCTCTTCAAGGGCAGTGCTTACCTCTTTGGAGGCAGCGTTGACGCAGGAGCATGTCAGCTCACGTGCCCTTTTGGCCGCGAGGATTACCAGGGTATACTTGTTGTCCACCTTGGTGGTTAAAAAATTAGCTGACGGGCTGACAATTGACATTTTTATCATCCTTTCTCATGGCAGATTTCGTCAATGATGAAATATGTTCTCGCCACGCGGTAGCGCTCAGCGTCCAAAACGGTAAGCACCTTCCCCGCGGCTTTTTCCGCGACATCGTTCACGATGATGTAATCGTATTCCGCAGCGTACTCAAGTTCCGCCGCCGCTGATGAGAGCCTCTTTCTTATTACTTCCTCGCTGTCGGTCCTGCGCTTGTAGATCCTTGCGGAAAGTTCCTTTAAGGAAGGGGGGACTATGAAGATGAAGACCCCTTCAGGGAACCTCTTCTTAATCTGTAGGGCACCCTGAATATCGATTTCAATGAGCACGTCCCTGCCTTCCCTGAGCTGGTCAAGTACATATTTTTTCGGCGTCCCGTAGTAATTGCCGTAAACCTCGGCGTATTCGAGAAGCTCGTCACGCCTGATCATGCCCTTTACTTCATATGTGCTTTTAAAGAAGTAACTGGACCCGTCCTTTTCCCCGCTTCTCGGGGCACGGGTGGTGACGGAGACGGAGTAGCCCATCTCCGGAAGTTTTTCCCTTAGGATCTCGCATATGGTACCCTTGCCCGCCCCTGACGGTCCTGATACCACAATGAGCAGCCCTTCCGGTTTCTTTGCCATAAACCCCTCCTATTCATCGTCGTCGTTCTGCATGCGGTTGGCCATTGTTTCAGGCTGCACGGCGGAAAGTATCACGTGTCCGCTGTCCATGATGATGACCGCGCGGGTCCGGCGCCCGTAGGTGGCGTCAATAAGCATCCCGTCATCCCTCGTTTCCTGGATGATGCGCTTTATGGGTGCGCTTTCGGGGCTCACGATGGCGACGATGCGGTTTACAGCCGCAACGTTCCCGAATCCAATGTTGATAAGTTTGGTATCCATATATCCTCCTTATTCTATATTCTGTATCTGCTCCTTGATCTTTTCGATCTCGGCCTTTATCTCAACCACGATCTGGGCCAACGTGTAATCGTTGGCCTTGGAGGCTATGGTATTGGCCTCCCGATTGAACTCCTGGATTAGAAAGTCGAGTTTCCTCCCGACCGGCTGGTCAGAATTTATGATATGCCGGAACTGTTTTATGTGGCTCTTCAGGCGGACTATTTCCTCCGTGATGCTTATGCGATCCGCAAAGACGGCTGCCTCCTGGAGAATGCGCTCAGGCTCCACGGTTATGTCATGCTCTTCAAGGAGCTTTGCAAGGCGCATTGAGAGCTTGTCGTAGTACTCTTTAGAGATCATGGGCGCCCGCTCCTCTATCTTTGCGAGCTTTTCCTCGATAAGGTCCGCCCTGTAGGCGAAATCACCTTCTATGTTGCCGCCCTCAGCCTCCCGCATGGCGATGAGGTTTTCCAGGGCCTCACCCACGGCTTTTTCAATCTTCGGCCAGACGGCTTCCACGTCGAAGAAGCTTTCCTTGGTGTTTATTACGTCCGGGCACTTTGAAAGGTACATGATTTCGGCGGCCCGGTTATATTCCGTGTTTTCGCAGCCGATGGCGGCCCCCACTTCATTAAGGGCCCTGTGGTAGGCAAGGGCAAGGTTTTTATCCACCTTGAGGGTCGTGTTCTCGCTGGCGCTGTAATCTGCGTTTATGAAAACGTCAATGCGCCCCCTGTTCACCGAGGCAAGGATCTTCTTCCTGATCCTGTCCTCCAGGGGGTTTAAAAACCTCGGCAGGTGGATGGCCACCTCGTTATAGCGGTAGTTCACGGTCTTCATCTCGACCGTCACTGAAAACTCGTCATCCTTAAAAGACCCCCGCCCGAAACCGGTCATACTTTTAAGCACTTTTCTCAGCCTCTTTTCAATTATAAGGTATTCGGAAAAGCTGCCCTCCATTTTTCTGCAGTTCATTCCAATTTCCTATTATACAACATTTTTCCCATTTTCCATAATTTTCCTTCATTTTCCACTTATTTATTGTCATTTCCTAGGACAAACGTTTGTGCGGAGTGCTATAATAGGAAAAGGAAAGGAAGGAAGCGCCATGAACCTTGAAGGCCTGACCATAAGGCTTATCTGCGACAACCTGAAAGAGAACATCACCGGCCGCACCATATCGAGAATCGTGATGCCATGGAAATCGTCCCTCGTCCTTTACCTTAGGGGCGCAGCGCTCTGTGCTGACCTTGCCTCATCCCTTTACATCCCGGACGCGCTCCCGGAAAACCCTGAAGTGCCGTCCGCCTTCTGCATGCTGCTGAGAAAGCACCTCGAGGAGGGAAGGATAGACTCCATAGAGCAGTCGGGCCTGGACCGGGTAATAGCCTTTGAGATAGACCTTTTAAGTGGCGGCGGCAGGATCGTGACGAAAAAGCTTATTTTCGAGCTGACCGGAAAAAACAGCAACATAATCCTCACGGAAGGCGGAAAGATTATAGATAGCTTAAAACACGTGGGCAGGGGCAAAAGCAGCTACCGCTCGGTGCTCCCAGGGCTGGAATACGTGCCGCCCCCGGTAAAGGAGGGGCTTGATATTTTAACTGCGGACCCAGAAGCCATTGCCGCAGCCGTTGCGGAATCAGCTAAAAAGGACCTTGAGCACGCACTTATTTCAGCCGCATGCGGTATTGGCAGGTACACGGCTGGGATCCTCTTAAAGGAAGCTGGGCTTTCAGCAAAGGACACAGGGCTTAAGGACGCAGGGAAACTTGCGGGCACCATAAAAAAGCTTCAGGACAAGGTAAAATCATCAAAAAGCGTCTATGCTCTCATCTCCAGAAGGAACCAGGTGGTCACCATAGTTCCACTTCCGACTAAGGACACGGATTACGAAGTAATGGAATTTAATGGCATAAACGCCGCCCTAAACTTTGCGGCACACCTTACGCCAGCGGCCCTGCAGCAGCAGGAGGTTCTTACGAAGACAGTTGCCGCGGAAACCGTGCGGCTTAAAAAGAAACTCCCGGCACTTCATGGCGACCTTAACCGGGCGGAAAATGCGGAAGACGAGCGGATAATAGCGGACACCCTCATGGCGGGGCTAAACCTTATTAAAAAAGGGCAGGCCTCCGTGAAGCTCCAGAGCATCTATGACGAGAAAATGCTGGACATCCCTCTATCACCCGTGCTCACCCCCAGCGAAAACGCTCAGCGCTACTATAAAAGATACAACAAGTTCAAAAGGGCCATAAACGAAATAAAGAACCAGATAGCGGAAACGGAAAGACAGATTGCCTACCTTGAAAGCATTGAGGCATCGCTCCTTACTGCGCAGGCAAGAAACGAGATTGATGAGATCCGCGCCGAGATGCTTGCCGCGGGGCTCATAAAGGAAACGAGGAAAAAAAGGCCGGCACCCGCAAAGCCGGCACCGCTCCATATAAAGCCTTCCGCTGACACGGACATCTACATCGGGAAAAACAACAGGCAGAACGATTACGTGACATTTACGCTGGGGTCCCCTAAGGACCTCTGGCTCCACGTCAAAGATATCCCGGGCTCCCACGTTATTTTAAAAACCACGCTCTCCGCCCCGCGCAGGGAGGACATCCTCACCGCCGCAAGGCTTGCCACCTGGTTCAGCAGGGCAAGGGGCGGCAGCAACGTCCCGGTCGATATGACGGAAAGGCGCAACGTGAAAAAGCCATCCGGCGCAAAACCCGGCTTCGTAATCTTTACCGGGCAGACCACTTTGTTCGTTACCCCCGACGAGGCATCGCTTAAAAAATACCTGGAATAAAAAAGGAATAAAAAAATGCCTGGTATAAAGCCAGGCATTTTTTTATTTTATTTTTTATCCTGCACCGCCGCGGTAGCTTCCGCTTCAGCGGTTTCCGCCTTCACGGGCTTTTTTGCTTTTTTCCGGGGCTTTTCAGCCTCTTCCGCTTCTTTTGCCTCTTCGGGCGCCTTTTCAGCCTCCGCTTTTACTTCCCCGGCGGGTACGGCTGCCTTGGAAGGCTCCTTTTCATTTTTGGGTTTCTTATGTTTTTCCCATTTCTTCCAGGCCGGCGTATGCTTTGTGGTATCCATTGTCTCGTAGAGTTCCGTTATTTTATCGTAATAGGCATTGATCATGCTTGTGGCGAAGATTTCCTTAAAGAGATGGTGGAGCGGTCCAGTTTCCTCCACCCTGCCGTCATCATAATACCTGCTCGTTGAGAGGATGCGCCATTCATTCTTGTCCAGCTTGAATTGCATGCTGTTGAGGGTCTTCCTTTTTTCCGTGGCGTTATAGCTCATGCCGGTGGCGGTTACCGTTTCCCTGCCGAATTTCACCGTCTTTAAATCAAGCCAGTACCTGACCTGTTTCGTACCGCCTATAAAAAACCAACTATTCGGATCCGGTTTCTCAAAAGCGCCGCACACCGAGCAGCAGGCCATAATAAGGAGCAGCAGTGCCAGTATCTTTTTCATGGGGGAATTCCTCCTTAAGATATTATACCTGTATTATTATACCACAAAATTTCCATATTTTGCTCAGGCATCGTATGAAAAAAGCGGGACCCGCGCAGAGGTTCCACTTTTTTATTGGAGGGGTTTTCAGTTAAAGGTCCACCTGAGGCCAACGTTCCAGGCCCAGTTCTTGTAGCAATTGCTGCCGCTTGTCTTTTCAACGTCGATATAGATGAAGTTGTTCTTCGTGTACTGGTAGGCAAAGCCGAGGCCGTATTCGAACCAGGTGTCGCGGTAGTTGCCGTGGGCATGCACCCTGTTGCCGGCATTTGATACCATGTCTATCCCATAGCTGCCGAGGAACTCATGCAACCAGTTGGCCTTGGCATAGAATTTCCCCCTGCGGCCTTTTTTGTCCGTAAAGCCCTTGCCGATGTTTACGCTTATCCTTCCGACGGCGCTGGAGATGCTGCCGTTGTTTACGTCAACCTGGTTGCTGGTGGTGTAGTTGTTCCCCGAGAGGTGACCTATTGTCGCCTGCCCCTGGGGCTCCACGTACCAGCCGTGGGCATAGTCCTTCTTGCCCCCGTATTCGGCGCTGGCGCTTATGCCGTAGGTGTCGTTCTTGCCGTGGATTTTATTAAGGTTCGTGTCATATACCCCGAAGCGGTTGGCGTACATGCCGATGCGGGCAACGAGGTCCAGGTAGTGGCCGTGGGTGTACTGGCTCACGCAGTAGAAGGCAATCTCTTCGTCATGGGCCTTGCCGCTGCCTGTGACTTCCTTATATTTCACGCTGCCTTCCATATAGGAGAGGGAGAACTCTTCGTAGCGTTTTTCCCTGTGGTTGTTCTTATCCAGCCTGTCGTAGCCCAGTTCATAGTTGGTGCATTTATTCTCGAAGGAACTGTCGCGGCCGCTCTTTGCGCCCTTCACGCATACCCAAATTCCCTGCTCGTCCTCGCCGTTATTCCTGAGTTCGCCAATACGGCGCAGCAATTTGTCCGTCTTGCGGAATCCGTAGTAATTAACTGCGTTTGATGCGACTACAGTATTTACCGTCGTCGTGTTGCCGTGATCTGAAACGGGGTCCGGATTCGGCTCCGGCTCCGGATTTGGGTCCGGCTCTGGATCCGGGTCCTGTGAACCCGCTTCCTTATAGCTATCAATATACCAGTCGGTATTATATCCTTCCGTATTGGTAACGGTACCGTTGCTGACGAGATCCTTAGTGCCGCCGTCAGTATCTTTATCCACTGAATTTAATGTATAGTCATACCAGGCCAGGGCACCCTCGTAGCTTGCGCCTGCGGTAAATCCGCCGCTTTCACTGCCGACGCTTACGAGTTTCGTACCAATGACATCATCCGTAAGATCCGTACCGTTGCCGACAAGGTTTATGACGCTCGTTCACGTGTGCTCGCCCATGACATAGATATGGTCGCTCTCATCCCGCACCCCGCCGTTAATGTTCATGGTAATGCTGCTGCCCGCATCATTGGATTTTAAATTGTTGGTGTAAAGACGGGTCCAGCTGCCATCCCCCTGGGAAACAAAAGCCAGTGCGGAAGCATCGTCGAGGGTCAGGTCCGTAAGTTTGGAATCCTGCGTTATAGTCCAGGAGGTATCCGTCACGAGGTCAAGTTCCATTGTGCCTACCGCCGTGCTTTCATGGTCATCGTCATCACCCGTTGTCCAGAAGGCACCTGTGACGCTTCCCGTGTCAGCCTTAATGGAAATTGAACTGTCCCCGCCCCAGACATAACCCAGGTACCTGCCGTCTGTCCTTGAGGCATCCAGGGAACCTGCGGTAAAGCTCAAGGTTCCGCCTTTTTTAGCCTCAAAACTCCCGTTTCAGCTGCTCTCATCAGCCGACGTCTGGCCGCTTATTGACGCAGTTTACGCGGTAAGGGTTAAGGAAGCCCCGCTACCGTATGCATAGGCTACGTTTTCCCCGCACGTCGCGGCAAATTCTTTTACATTAAAGTCAAGGCTGCCCTCGAGGGTTACCAGACCGGACTCATTGCCCGAAATAGTAAGTTTTGTTATGGGTGCATTATCAATGCCCGTAATGCTTACGCCGTTTTCGACCGTATTGTATATGCCATAGGTATTATCTTTAAACGCCACTTCTCCTGAAGCGGCTATCCTGACGCCGTTTTCCGCCACGGAATAAATGCCTTCGCCATTCCCTTCGAAGATCACTGCGCCGGCATTGGTAATGCTGACGCCGGACTAGCCGCCGGAATAGATTCCCTGGTTTTTATTGTCCTTAAAGGTCACTGTTTTTACATTGTCAATAGCCATGCTGTTTTCCGTTGTGGTATATATGCCTATTGCTGTATTGCCTGTAAAATTCACTGCTTCGGCATTGCTGATACTGACCGCATTTGCGGCGTTTGGGAAAATACCCCAGGAAGTATCGCTGATATCCAGCGTACCAATATCGGAAATGGTAACGCCGGCTTCCTTCGAAGTACAGATGCCGTAGCTGCTGCCTGAAATGATCATGGCATTTACGTCGGAAATCCTGATGCCGTTAACGGATGAGTTCCAGATGCCGCAGTTGCCGCCTGAAATGGTCATGGAATTCACGTTTTTCCCGTTAAGCCCCTGGGTTGTAATTGCGTCGGCAGCGTCCACGCTGGTGCTGACAGCGTCCGCATGCAGGACGGAACCCACACTGCTGCTCATCCCGCTGATATTTATGTCGCCGCTGCTGTTTATGGCTACGGCTTCCTCGGCGGAACTGCAAATACCGTAGCTTGCCGAGCCGTCGCCCGTGATATTTATTGTACTATCGCTGTTAATTACCGTGCTTCCACCATGTGCCTCCACGCCGGCAAAACTAAGATTACTGATGTCGAAACTGCCGCCCTCTCCGGTCTGGTTTATGGTTACGCTGCTGTTTCCCTCGTTGTAAATTCCATTCCTGAATCCGTCTATGGTTATATTGCCTGCGGTAATTTCCAGTGTATTTGGATCAGCCGCTGACGTTCCTATTGCCCCGATAATAATGCCTGATCCGCCTGTATTGGATCCGGAACGTTTCACCCCAACGGTTCCGGCATTGATTGTGAGAGCGCTTCCGGAGACGTCTTCCATATCTATGCCGTTCTGCCTGGCCGTAATGTCAAAAGTCCCGACTGCAGTTTTCGCGCCGATTGCCACAAGTCACCCGTTCGTTACGGAAATCCCATCGGAAAATCCGGACCCGTATATATCATCATCCAGTGATATGGACAATGACTCCAGCCCATCTACTGTCACTGCGGCGCCGGTGCTTGACAAACCGCTGACGTATGACTCCGTCTGCGCAATAAGTTCCTGCGACCCATCGCCGGAAATGAAAACACCTGATGTAACCCCGCTCGTACCTGCGTCAGCAGCATTTATGGCCAGTGTAGCAGCCTCTCCAATAGTTACCGTATCACCTCCCATTAATCATGCCTGGGTATTATCGTCTCCCTGTATCTTGGGAACATTCCACGTCTCGCTTCCTGTTATATCATACTCCTCCGCATACGCCGCATTGAACACTGCCCCGCACAGCATAAGACCCAGTACGATTTTTTCCTTCTTTGCTATTACCAATTAACACCTCTCCTTTATTCCCAAATTTTATTTTCACAGCGCCCACATAGCGCCCATGGCTTTTTCCATTCGTCCGGAGGCATAAAATATGGCGGCAGGGGAATTACCCAGCCGCGCATTATTTTGCATTACGCCCTTCTGAACTTCCTGTACCACCTCAATGCTTCACCCATTTCCTTCATGCTGATGCCGTCCTCGAAAAAATCAATCATACTGCAGCCGAGTATGCCCCTGATCTTAAAGAGGTTTTTCATCGTGGGCCGCGTCTTGCCGTTTTCAATATTGCTTAAATTGGTCTGCGAAAGATAGAGTTTTACCGCAAGTTCCTCTGCGATATCCCTTTCAAAAGCCGCATGGCACGAATTCGCCGCCCCATTTTCTGGTATTCAGTGTCGGGCATTTTTACCTCATTTCCGTTTTAATTCTTACTTTTCATTTGGGAAAAAATCAGTGTAATTTTGCCTAATATAACATGCCGCAAATGCCCCGATAAGTACCTTTTCAAGGTGTTTTTGAAAAGTTTCCAAATAAATTTCAAATATATCACTTATCTTTAATTTCGATTTAATAAAGACAAAATTCGGACAAAAAAAGACCGGATAATTTTCCGGTCTTTTTATCCTTCAGGGCAAAAAATAACCCCCGGTTTCCAGGGGATTTTTTAAATATTCAGTTAAAGGTCCATCTGAAGCCGAGTTTTGTAAGGAAGCCCCTGCGTCCGCCAGCATGCCCAAGGAATTCGGCATAGCCGTCGTAGTCATGGGCCCAGCCTTTCTGCACGCAGATACCGTACTCGGTATAAGGCCTGAGATGCAGTTCATCCAGTTTGGTCTCGTCAACGCGTGCGCGTGACTTCTGCCCTACTGTCCATACTTCGCCTGCGGTAAGGTATGGCTGCCAGCCGTTACTGTAGTTCCTGATCCACTTAATGTTCTGGTTCAGCTGTACGGCGCGTATGTCGTCCGCATTCACCATGAGTCCCGATGCGTTGGTGTAATCCCTCATGTCAACGGTGGTATAGCTTGCCATGAATATCGGGAGGACGATGTATTTCCCGCCGCCATATTCAAGGTTCCAGCCGGATTTCGTTGCAATGCCGTAGGTGTAAAGCCGTGAACTTTCATGGCCGTACATATTGCGGGCCTTGGCGCCCGTCGATGCGGCTGCTATGGTCCAGTCAGTATAGAAATTCTTCCTGTCGAAGATCTCCGTTGCGCCGAGCATGCCGCCGTCATGCCTTATGCTGCCGCCCGAGAAGCTCGGGTGGATTCCCTGGTAGCCGGCGTAGCCCGTAAATACGTTGCCCCAGCCTTTATTGTCTTCCTTGAAATCGGTATCGACTCCGATGAGGGCACCGTAGTATTTATCATTTGCAGTGAATTTCCCCGTGAAAGGTACGCTCTCCTTGGTGGCAAAGGTCTTTACCCATGCGCCGGGATGCGTCAGCTCGTACTGGTCGTAAACGGAGAGCACGTTGTCGTGGTCGTAGAATTTATCCCATTCGCGCCTTTCCATTTCGGCAGCGCATTCAGCGTCAATGTTTGCGCTCTCTTCTTGAGCGGTTGTCCCGTTCTTTAGGGCTAGCTTCTCAGCCATTGCGGCTTTCGCCTTTTCCCTTATGGAAAGCCTTGTCTCGCTGGGGAGTTTCATGAAGTAGTCGGAATGTTCGAAGCAGTATTCGAACATCATGTTCATGGCGTTGTAGGCGCCAATCATGGCTACCGGCGGGATCATGGCCGCAGGGTTATTGCCCGTCTTGTCGAAGACGAAGTAGCCACCGTCGTCGCCCCAGATGCCGTCGTAGCTCTTATCGTAGGACACTTCATATTAATAGAGCGGCGTATAAGCGGTCTGCTGCTCGCTGCCTGGAAGCTGTCCTACCGATGAGGTCACGTTTTCCTTGAGTACCGGTTCCGCAAAGTATACTCCTACCCTGTCAGCCGTCGTGTCGCTTATAAGGTTCATGCCGGATACGTTGAGTGTTCCCTTGGCCTCGCCGTAATTGTTGCCGTTTGTAACGAAGCGGTCCATGGTCTCATTTGCAAGATCGATGTCCGCTACCATGTTGAAATCGCCTGCCACGGTGATCTTATCCACGCTGTAAGTCTTTACTTCATTATTTATTGTATGAAGTGTGGTCCAGGCGAAGGAGAGGTCGGAATCCAGAAAGTCGTTATACATGTAGAAAGTTGTAGCGTCAGCGCCGTTGCCTGTTACGTTTATTTCGTAGCCCGTATCGCCGTTAATGCCATCGTCAATGCGCAATGTGGCATCCGTCAGGCTGAAATTGGTTACGTATGCGGCCTCGCCGTAGAGGACGTTGGCTTTTTCCGTTCCACCCCTGACCGCTTTATTTCCGGAAATCACTGCGTCCTTATTTTCAATATTAATATTTACCTCGCCTGCGTTGTAGATGGCGTCGCCTTTTGCGGTATCGCCCGTTGCGGAATTGCCCGTGATGCTGCCGCTTAAGGTGACCACGGTGCCTTCGCCCGCATAGATGGCTCCGCCAAGTGCATCTCCTTGTGATGCGGTAACGTAGTTATCCGTAACGTCGCCGTCAACGGTAATTACGGATGCCCCTCCATCGTAGATGGCGCCGTCCATTGCGCCCATTGCGCCTTCAGCATGGTTGCCGCTTAGGTCCTTAACGGAGAAAGTGTTTATGGTGCCGATGTTGTAGGCCGCGCCGTCTGCTGCCTCGCCGCTTTCAGAAACGGTGGAATTGTTTACGAATGTCGAACCCGTTATGGTATCTATCAGGTAGATCTGGGTCTCCTCTTCGCCTTCCATATTGGTGAAGGTGTATTCACCGTTGTTGAAAATCGCCTCGCCGCTGCCGTCAGTCGCCTTGTTGCCATCAAAATAGCAGTCCGTGATGCTGCCGATTTTGCCGGAGCATGCGAAGGTAAGACTGGTTGTTTCGACGGGATTGGTATGTTCAGGGTCATTCACGTCGTCGTACAGGTTAACGTCAACGGTGCCGGTGCCGTAGTTGTTGTAGATGGCGCCGCCTTTTGTGGCTTCGTTCCCTGTGAACGTCGAATTTAAAATGCCGCCTACGACCGCATCGCCATTATCCCTGTCGATGCCGATGGTCCCCTGGTTGTAAATGGCGCCGCCATAGGCATGGGAATTGCTGCCATATACTTAATTCCCGATAAAATCCACCGTTATGGATTCTATTTCAGCCGTTGCGCCTTCTCCCGCATTCCAGATGGCACCGCCGTGTGAAGTTGCGGATGCATTCTGCACATAGTTTCCGATGAAATTTACCTCAATTGCTTCTATTGATGCCGTTGCGCCTGCATCGTTTGCAAGGTTTGCAATGGTGCCGCCGTAGGCTTCTTCTGTATTTCCGTTTTCATAGTTATTGATAAAATTGCCGGAAATTGTCCCAATGGTCGCATTGCCGCCATCAGTATAATTTTCAATGGCGCCGCCTGCCCCCGTCTCCCCGCTCCCGGTGTGGTTGTCACCTACGAAAGTGCCCGTAATATTCCCGCCGTCCGCATTCCTGTTCTGCCTCGCTCCCTCTGAGCTGTCATAATTTACCTTAAGTTCATATTCTGTTCCGGTTTCTTCGCCCAGGGTGATTGTCGCAGTTGCTCTATAAGTAGTCCCATCACCATAGGTATCCGTAAAGGTATAGGTTCCCGTAGATTCCGAAAGCTCCTTGTCCGTATAGGAATACGATGCCTCAACATCATTGCCGTTTTCATCAACGTAGGTATAAGTTACTTCCTTGCTTTCTTCCCTTGCAGCATACGTGGTGTAGGCATACGTCTGTTCATCTGCATACACATAATTGGTGAGGCAGCCGCACAGAAGCAGCCTCAGCAGTATCTTCTTTTTCCTGTTTTTTGACCTCACGGAGGGTTTCCCATTTCCCGGCACTTAAAATTTGTATCCGCACTCAGGAGATTGTACTGGTAATTTATTATATCAGTATTTCCAGTATAATTACAACAATCCTAAATTTTTTCCGTACTTTCAAAAACGGAACACCGGGATAGGGGAAAAAATACATCCGTGCACCGCATGGCCGCATGGGTAATACATATTGAAAAAGGGCAAAAAAACAGCTTCCGTCCGTTAAAGGAAGGCAACTTTTCAAGTTACCCTATTTGAGCCAGGACCTAATCCCCTTCTGTTTCTTGGGGATCTGTTTATTTACGTCCACTTGCTCGGGCGCATAAATGAGGAGATCCTCATTAACCTTCGACACTGAAGCATTAACAATATAGCTTATTCCGTTAAGATAGTCGAAAATGCGGTTACGCAGCGGCACATCTACGGCACTAAAGCTGATCATGATCGCACTGCCCCCTATCAGCGCATCGGCGTATTCGCGCACTTCGTTGAATGACTTAGGCGTGCGTACCAGAATATTGAGACCACCAGACCTAAGCAGTCGAGGCCCTGGATAAGCCTGGTCGTTATATTCATCAGTTAAAAAGAATTTTTTCGCCGTGTTCTTAAGATCCATATTTGCGGCCTCCAAACTTTCTATAAATCCAATCACGGATTGGAAAATACCATGCAGAGTGAGGTAAAAATTATTATAATGTGCCGGGCCCTAAAAGTCAATCCCCGGCGGCCTTCCCCTTCTTTACGGGAAGGATCCTTTTCTTTTTGGCCGGCGCATTTTTCCCTGCGCCAATGGCCGTCCTGCCCGGGGCTCCTGCGCCCTTCACGCTCCTTATTGCCGTTACCGCAGCGGATGCATTGCTTAAAACGACTTCCCCTTCCCTGTTCCTTAAAAAGAGGATTTTATCTCCGGATGAGAGGCTGAGCAGTCTGCGTATTTCAACCGGCACCGTTATCTGTCCGTTAGCGGATATCTTGGCCAGGTTCACATCAATTATCCTTTCTTTTCTTGTGAAATAAAGGAATCTTGAGATAATTATAAAACCTTATTTCAAAAAAGTAAAGGAAAAAATTTGAAAAGTTTGTGAAAAATGCAAAAAAATACCGGGCCGCCTTAAAAGCAGCTCGGAATGCCCGGTGTTTATTCAGTATTATCGTTCATGCCCTGCAACCCAGTTGTGTAAATAGGGGCATTCTCATCTGCTGTATATTCTGCATCTGTCGTGTTTTCAGGAATATTCCGAGTTTTCCTTGTCATGCTAAAGAAATTATAGTATAATTTCTTTAGGAAGGTAGGTCCTATCATGCCTACTATCAAATCAAGAACTGATCTGCGAAACAATTATAATGAAATTCCCACCCTGTGTCATTCTTCCAGTGAACCGGTTTTCATCACAAAAAACGGGATGGGCGATCTTGCCGTAATGAGTATTGAAACATATGAAGATCTTATTGGCAGGTTTGAACTTTACGGTCTCCTTCAGGAAGGTTTTAATGACATAGCTGCAGGAAGAATCCAGCCTGCGGCTGAAGCGATTGCCGAAATCCGGGCAGGCAGGAAAAAATGAAATATCTCGTCCATATTGCAAATACTGCAAAATCAGACATAGTAAAAGCAGCTGACTATATAGAGTTCGCACTTAAAAAGCCTGCCGAAACCGGAAGGCTTTTTGATAAGGTGGAAGCCGGCATAAAAAAACATGCCACATTTCTCTGCCGGAATCCAATTGTTGATGACACTATTCTTGCAGCACGGGGCATCCGGTTTATTCCCGTCAATAATTACATGATTTTTTTATTTCGTTTCGGAAGAAGAAGCTGCCGTGCACATCGTCCGTTTCTTATATGCCAGAAGCAACTGGATGCATATTTTAAAATTATAATTCCCCTTAATTATCCCCGCTTGTAATATGCCGATATTGTTCTGTGTATTTCCAGATAAAAAACCCGCCTTTTAAAGGCGGGTTTTATTATTTTTCCTCATTCTTTTCCGGTGTTCTTCATCCCGATGCCTTTCGGTGTTACTTCCACGTTTCCTGCTGTTATTACGAAAGTCCTATTTTTTAACCAGTTTCTGCCGCAGCGCTTCCTGCAGGACATTGGAAAAATCAATATTTGCAGCGACGGCAGCATCGTTAATCCATTTGGTGATCGTAAGAGTCTTCTCTACTGATTTTTCAAAATGTACTTTTGCATATTCTTCAACATCGACGGGAACCATATTGATAAAAGCTCTTTTATAATCATCGTATTCGTCATTTACATCAATGCTCGCCATATCTGACGGAGCCGGAAACCTTTCCCTTTCTCGTTTAGCCGTATATATATAGCCAGCCAGACAGTCTATGGCCATGTTCATTGCATCATTCAAATCATCGCCCTTGGTTGCAAGATGGTCAAGATCAGGGAAAATAACGGAATAGCCTCCTCTTTTTTCTTCATAAAAACATGCAGGGTAAGTGTACAGCATTATGAATCCTCCTTCACGTAGTTATATCTCTATGGCAATTTTATGCCTGCTTTTTTCAAAATGGCATTCAGCATTCCTGCCGGGATATCGCCTTTATGCTTTGGAACGGTTACTTTGCCCCGGGTTTTGTATGATTTTTATATCGGTAATGGGAGCCGCATATGTCATGACAGTACCAGCCGTCAGCTTTAAGCAGTTTCTCCAGTTCCCTGAAATTCATGAAATCTGCTCCGTTCAGGAAATTATTAATTTACGTGTCTTATTCTAGCATATAATACTTATTAAATTAATACGTGTAAATAATGCCGTTTTATTCACGGTTTAAAGCAAAACCCGCCTTTAAAGGCGGGTTTTATTATTTTCCCTCATTTGACGCGTTATTTCTTCATATTTTTCATCCTGCTGCGAATCCTGCCTCGCTCCACGCGGTCAAGGACCTTTTTCCTCATCCTGATGCTCTTCGGGGTTACTTCCACCAGTTCGTCATCGTTAATGTACTCCAAGGCCTGCTCCAGCGAGAAAGTCCTCGACGGTACTAGGCGGATGGCTTCATCGCTTCCAGAGGTGCGCATGTTGCTGACATGCTTTTTCTTGCAGGGGTTTACGTCCATGTCGTTATCGCGGCTGTTCTCGCCGACGATCTGCCCTTCGTAGACGTTTTCCTCGGGTACGATGAACATGACTCCTCGCTCCTGGGCGTTGCCGATGCCGTAGGAGGTGGTTTCCCCTGCCTCAAAGGCCACTAGGCTTCCCCTGGTGCGCCCGGGGATCTCGCCATTGTATTCCTCATAGCCCGCAAAGACATGGTTCATGACATCGTTTCCCTTGGTATCAGTCAGGAACTGGTTCCTGAAGCCTATGAGCCCGCGTGCCGAGATCTTAAATTCCATCCTTAAGTACCCCGCAAGCTCCGTCATGTTGAGAAGCTCCGCCTTCCTGAGTCCCAGGCCTTCCATGACATGCCCCATGTAATCCTTGCCCACGTCTATGGTAAGCGCTTCCATGGGTTCAAGGAGCTTCCCGTTTTCATCCCTTTTCATGATGACCTTGGGTTTGCCAACCTGCATCTCATAGTCTTCCCGGCGCATGGTTTCGATTAAAATGGATATATGCAGCTCGCCGCGCCCCGATACCTTAAAGGCATCCGTGGAATCGGTCTCTTCGACCCGCATGGCGACGTTCAACTCCACTTCCTTAAAGAGGCGGTCCCTGAGGTGGCGGCTCGTGACATAGGTCCCCTCCCTGCCGGCAAAGGGGCTGTCATTTACGGAAAAGACCATGGAAAGTGTCGGCTCGTCTATTTTTATGCCGGGCAGCCGCTCCGGGTTTTCAATGTCGGCTATGGTTTCGCCGATATTGGCATCCGAGAGCCCTATGAGGGCCACGATGTCGCCCGCCGCCACTTCTTCCGTCTCCATGCGCTTTAAGCCGTTATAGGTATAGAGCCTGCTGATCTTTGCCTGGCGCGATTCATTTTCGTTCATGAGCATTACCTGCTCGCCGTTATGGACCTTCCCCCTCACTACGCGGCCCACCACGATGCGGCCTACGTAATCGTTATAGTCGAGGGTGTTGACTAGCATCTGGAGCGGCGCCTCGGTGTCTACGTCGGGAGCCGGGATGGTGTCCATGATGACCTTAAATAGGGGGCCGAGGTCACTGCTCTCATCTTCCATGTTAAGCTTTGCGATGCCATTCCTTGCGCTGGTAAGCACTATCGGGAAATCCAGCTGCGCCTCGTCCGCCGCAAGTTCTATGAAAAGGTCTATTACTTCGTCAATTACTTCATCAACCCTCTGGTCCGGGCGGTCGATCTTATTTATGACCACGATGGGCTCTAAGTGCTGCTCGAATGCCTTCCGGATGACATATTTCGTCTGCGGCATCGGCCCTTCGTATGCATCGACTAAAAGCAATACCCCGTCGACCATGGTGAGCACGCGCTCCACCTCGCCCCCGAAATCCGCATGGCCCGTGGTGTCAAAGATGTTTATCTTGGTATCCCCGTGCATAACGGAGGTGTTCTTGGAAAGGATGGTTACCCCGCGCCCCCTTTCAAGATCGTTGGAGTCCATAACGCGCTCCTCCACGCGCTCGTTGGCGCGGAAGACACCGCTCTGCTTAAGCATGGCGTCCACCAAGGTGGTCTTGCCGTGATCAACGTGGGCGATGATGGCAATGTTTCTCAAATCGTTTCTCAGCATGTTAAAATCTCCAATCCGTCAATAAAAAAAGAAGGATATCCTTTCTCCATACAAATATTCTTCCGGATATCGTTTTATTATATTTGTTTTCGCAGCTCCTGTCAATATTATTTGCCGCGGTGCTTTATCTTTAAGGGCTACCTGATGCAGAGCTCGATGAGCTTTTTCCAAGTCTCGCCGTTTTCCTCGATAAATGTATCCCATACCGGCCTTGTTGCCTCGCGCCAGGCGGCTATTTCCTCCTTTTGGATGTAATAGACCTCCATGCTCTTAGCCTTAAGGTCGCCGATAGCCCTTATGTCCTCCGCCTTCGCCCTGTTGCGGATTTCGTTGCGCACTTCTATCGCCGCGGCATCAAGGGCGTTCCTCTGCTCAGGGGAAAGCTTCCTGTAGGAATTTTCGTTTATGACGACGACGAATTCGGGCGACGCGTGGTTGGTCACGGTAAGGTAGCCGCACACTTCATATATCCTGCGGTCACGCATGGCGTGGGCACCCGACGTCTGTCCGTCGATGGTCCTGTACTGGAGCGTTTTGTGCACTTCACTAGCAGGAATTGTCGGTGACGTTGCTCCGAGCTCCTGCACCGTTTCCGAGAAATACCTGCTGTAGGCGCGGATCTTAAGTCCCCTGAGGTCGGAGGGCTTCTTTATTTCCCGCCTGTCATTGGCGATCTGTACGAAGCCGTAGTCCGCCCAGATGAGTGCGAGCACGCCCTTTTTCCTTAAGGCGTCGTCAAGGATCTTCCCGACACTGCCGTCAACGGCCTCGTCAACCTTTTCATAGCCCTCAAAAAGGAAGGGCATGTCAAAAATATTCATGGTTGGCACGACTGATGCCCAGCGCCAAACTGTATTAATGGCAATGTCGATGCTGCCTTTCATGAGCGCGTCGTTCATGGTCTTATCATTATGGAGCTGTCCCCCTGGATAGATGAGGATTTCAATGCTGCCATCGCTTTTCTGTGTGGCCCTTGCCTTAAGGTCCTCCATGGCCTTGCCTAAGGGGTGTTCCGCTGGAAGCGCCGTCGTAAGTTTCAAGGTGACCTTCTTCTGCGGCGCATTTTTTCGCCGCCTATGCCGCAGCTCGCCGCAAAAAGGAGGGCGCAGGCTGCCAGTTTAATCGTAAGTTTCATTTTACTGCCCCTTTTAAATTTTTCATTAAAATATTTAAAATAATTACATCAATATTCTTCTGTTTATATCATAGCACGGAAATTATTCTAAACGAAAATTGCAAGTGCAAGTTGAACACATCCGTGTAAAAGTTTAATAGAGTCCA
>JAJQDY010000074.1 GCA_021201965.1 Phascolarctobacterium sp. | reverse complement strand
AATCTGCAGCGGCGATGAGCTTAAAAGGTCGCGGCCCCTCACCATCTGGGTCACCCCCCCCCTCCCCAATGAGGGCATCGTCTACGGCGACGGCAAACTGGTAGGCAAAGACCCCGTCCGATCTTCTTATGATGAAGTCGCAGTTATCCCTCTGGAGGTTGGATTCCTGTTTCCCGTAGTGGCCGTCCGTAAAGGATATTTTGCCTTCTGCCATGAGCCTCCAGGTGGAAGGACGTTTTTTCGCCCGGCGCTCCTCATTCGTCAGGTTCCTGCAGCGGCCGCCATATACAAAGCGCCTGTCAGACATATGGGGCGCCTCGGCGGCATGGAGCTCCGCCCTGCTGCAGAAGCAGTGATATGTGAGGCTTTCCAGTTTTTCAAAATATTTTTCATATATATCAGCGCGTCCGCTCTGGAAATAGGCGTCCCCATTTTCAAGGTATGCCCCTTCATCCCAGGTAAGGCCGAGCCATTCGAGGTCCCCTGCCATAAGGAGGGCTAGCTCCTTCGGGCAGCGGGAGGAATCCAGGTCCTCGATGCGGAGGATCATTTTCCCGCCCCTCGATTTCGCGCAGAGCCAGGCAAGGAGGCTTGAAAAGACGTTCCCGAGATGCAGCCTCCCGCTCGAGGTATGCGCAAAGCGCCCGCAGGGCCCGCTCATGGCACGTCCCTTGCAAACATTATATAGGAAATGATGTAGGCGACGGCTACGATGATGAGGGTGGAAAGCCCGCGTTTAATGGTCCTATTATTGTCCGACATTTTATCTTCCTCGGCAAGCTCCATCCCGGCGCTGGTTATTGAATATTCATCCCCATCGCAGGTGAGGATGCCCGCCGCGCAGAGTTCCTTCGCCTCATCCTGCGTGACGCTTGGGAGGCGGCGCTTCAGTTTTCCGATTGTCAGGGGCTCCCTGCCGAAGACCCTCGCAATGATTGCCATGCGTTTACGGACCATGATAACACTTCCTAACCTTAACCATTATACCATGAAAAAGGAGGCGGAGGCGGCATTTGTGTTATAATAAAAGGACAGGAATTTTTCCGGGACGGAGGCGCAGCAGTGGAAGAAAGAAAAGCGGCTTTTTTAGGCGATGAAGCGGCGGACGAAAAGCTGAACAGGGAAAAAATGAGGCAGAATGTGGAAGAGGAACTGGAAAGGCAGTTCGCGGAAGGCTTCCCGGATGATGAGGAAGAAAGGGGCCCTAAGGAAGATTAGGCCCTTGAAGAGATAGGCGTGGAATGGAAGGCGGAAAAGATCTGCCGCTGGGGCGCCGCGCGGGCGGGCGTCATAGTCGTGGCGCCCCTTGTTGGGACCATGCCCCTTATGGCAAATGAGGTCTACATGATAACCCGCCTCGGCGAGCTGCGCAGGGTAAGGCTTGATGAGGGCACGGTGCTTAGGTTTTTAGGGCCCCTTGGTGCGACCTTCGTCGGCCAGACCATGGCGACATTCATCCCCTTCGCGCCGCTGCAGATCCCCCTTGCCATATCAGTTACATACGTCGTCGGCAAGGTGGCGAACGCCTGGCTCAAGGCGGGGCGCCCGGAAGACATAGCGGTTTTCTGCGAGGCCTATGAAAAGACCCGCAGGGAAAGCATGAAGGATTACGAAAAGATAAAGAACATGGGCTGTAAGGACGAGCCCTTAGGCGATGAGAGCAGGAGATTTGACATTGACATCATACGTGAAGGCATTGCCGGCTTAAGCGCAAGCCTTGACACTGTTTTTTCAAAAATAATCGGGCAGGCGGACCTCTTTGAGGCGGGGATTGCCGCAGGCATAAGGGGCCTCAGGAAGGCCATGGTCCCCTCAAAGGAGTGCGGCGGGCGCTGGGCCTAGGTCCAGAAGACCGAGCAGCTGAAGCTGGGCGAAGTCATCCTCCCATATGGCGAAGTCCGTGAATACCTTGACAGCCAGGTGCGGGAGATAGACATAACAGACCTTAAATACGCGGGGGACGGGAAATTCATGATTGAAGTCAGGCACGTTAAGCACGGCACCGTGCAGATGTCCCTTTCGATTCCTGAATTCAACGTGAGCAGCGCGAGGTCCTACGCAAAGATTGCCATAGATTGCTTCAGCGTCGACGACAACGCCATGGCGGAAGTGATGGTGAAGGTCCTCGGACAGAAGATCATCCTTTCCGTCTTCGGCCTCATCTTTCATCGCATGTCCCTCGTCAAAAACGGCGTCACTACGGAATACGCAGGCTGCGCGGTGACCATAGACTTCACGAAGGCCATAAATGAAAGCAAGCTCGGCATGATGCGCGTCATGGGCAGAAAGATGTTAAAGCTCGTAACCTTAAGCCAGCTGCTCTCCAAGGAGGATGGTTTCCCTCTTAAAGGCGAAATTTCTTGACTGAAGGCACTATTTTAAGGCCTTGAAACGGCGTAAAATGAAGGGCCGGACGGGAGTCCGGCCATTCTTGCATCTTTTTTTGGCGGAAAAACGCAAAAAAGTATAATATTTTACAAAAATGGGATAATAAAAGGCTTTCAGGGAGAATATCTGTAACGAATGGTTGACAAAAGGCAGCGGAATACTGACGTAAAAAAGGGAATATACTGGGAAAACAGTACATTTTTCTTTTTATAAAATACAATATGTACATATAGGCGGCGGGTCCCTTTAAAAATTCATCTTTTATTTTAAAAAAATTGATGTTATAATATTTTCTAGTGAATATCTCCAAAAACACTCGCGGATCTTTTCAAATTAAATAGTCCAAACAGTAACAGTTCCACAGTTATATGGTGCTTTAAAGCATTGTGTATAGAAATTTTTAAAGGAGGAACCCAATATGTCCCCAGCAGTAAAATGTCTCATTTTGGTTGCAGTAGTTGCAGTACTTTTTATTACCGAACTGATTCCGCTGTCGGTTACAGCAATGGGCGCATCAGTTGCATCAGGAATCTTAGGCTTCCTGACACCTAAGCAGGTATTCAGCGGCCTTTCAGACTCCACGGTTATACTGTTTGCCGGTATGTTCGTTGTTGGCGGCGCCATGTTCCAGACTGGTCTTGCCTCAGAAATTGGTACGAGGATCGTTAATGCCTGCGGCAGAGGCGAAAACAGTCTTATGTTCGGTCTCATGCTCGTTGGTACGTTACTGTCTTCAGTACTGGCCAACACCGGTACCTGCGCCTGCATGCTTCCTGTAGCACTCGCTATCTGCGCTGCAGCAGATATTCCGGCGTCCCGCGAACTTATGCCATTGGCTTTTGCCTGCGGTTGGGGCGGCATGATCACAATGGTAGGAACACCGCCTAACACCATCGCTACCGCCGCTCTGAGAAACGCCGGCCTTGAGACCTTCGGTTTCTTTGAATGGGCTTATGCTGGTATCCCGATGTCAATCATCGGCATGATTTACATGATCTTCATCGGTAAACACCTGCTGCCGAAGGCAAAAATCGATCCTAACCAGGAAATCAAACAGGAAGCCGATCTCGCTACTATCAAGCACAGTCCGACTAAAATGGCTATTTCCGGTATTATCCTTCTCGGCGTTGTTGTTGTAATGGCTAGCGGCGTTAAAGTCCTTACCCTCGAAATGGCAGCCGTTACCGGCGCACTGGTTGCCTGCGTAACCGGCTGTATCACAGAAAAACAGGCCTACGCTTCAATTGACTGGCTGACCATCTTCCTGTTCGCAGGAATGCTCCCCGTTTCCACCGCTCTTGATAAGACCGGTGCAGGCAAACTAGTTGCCGACGTAGCAGTTAACGCAATGGGTGGTCATCCGAGCCCAATTGTATGTGCGGCAGTACTCTTCATCCTGTCCTGCGGTCTGACACAGTTCATGTCCAATACCGCCTCCGCAGCCCTGCTCTGCCCGATTGGTATTGCAATTTCCAAGGAACTCGGCGCTGATCCGAAAGCAGTTCTCGCAGCTATCGCAATTGCAGCATCCTGCGCATTTGCAACTCCTGTAGGAACTCCTCCGAATACCCTAGTATTCGGCCCCGGCAGATACAGATTCATAGATTACATAAAACCAGGTGTCCCGCTAATTATCATCTGCTGGATCGCTTCCCTGATCCTGCTCCCGATTATCTGGCCTTTCTTCCCGGGCTGATTTGTCCGGTGAGGACATTGTAGTAAAAACGGAAAATGGCCATGCCAGGCATGGCCATTTTATTTTAAGCCGCATAAAGGTGACCAGCAATATACAGCAAAAGAAGAATAATGAATAATATTTCCCGGTTTGCAATACACTGCGGCATGAGTGCCGGCGATCTTGAGGAAAAGACCGGCCTCAGCATAAACCATTTCATGGGGGAGGAATTTTTCCACATGGTCGATTACCTCATGTGCATTGCATATGTCCTTAACGTCAGCGTCGACACGCTGCCAAGGGCTAATGCCAAAAACCTGAGCGAAGAGGATATCTACTGGCTTGATTCCATCCGCAGGATGGTGGAAAAGTCGTAGAAAAATAAAAAGACGCGAGTAACTGGCTAGACCCCTCTGGATCTGGTTCCATCCGGAGGGGGCTTTCCTTTTGCTCGCTTAATTATGCCCTGCGCGGGAAAGCCGCAGGAATGCGCCATTTGGCGCCATTTTGCTTTTTATCCCTTTATATTGTAAAATATATAGTGCACTCATATTTTCATCCGCAGGGAGGAACATCCGTGAACCGTAAAATATCCGCCATGGTGGAAGCGGGCATTCTCGCCGCCGTGGCCATCGTAATGGCGCTTCTTAGCACCTACATGCCCGTCCTCGGCATGTTCCTGACCTTCATCTGGCCGCTGCCCATAATCATCTGCGGCATGCGCAACGGGATAAAATGGGGCATCATGTGCCTCCTCGTCTCGGGGGCGATCATATCCATGGTGATAAACCCCTTGCATGCAGTTTTCCTTGCCACCATTTTCGGGCTCCTCGGGGTCATTATAGGCGAATGCATGAGGAGGCACCTGCCGCCCATGAAGCTCATGCTTTTTGCAAGCTCGGGGGCGGTCCTATCGCTTATTATAAACGTCGCCCTAAGCTTCATTGTCCTTGGGATAAACCCGGTGGAGATGGTCTTTACCACATTTGACGATAGCCTCATGAAGGCGGCGGAATTCTACCGGGAGAGCGGCATGAACGAGGCGGACATAGAAAAGAGCGTAAGCGGCATGAAGAACATGTTTTCCATGATGCGCGTCATCATGCCCGCAGCATTCCTTGTCACGGCGCCTATCCTCGCCTTCATAAACTACATTGCCGCAAAGAAGGTCTTAACGAGGCTCGGCGAGCATTTCGAAAGCTTCCCGCCCTTTACCCTCATGAAGGTGCCGGGCTGGTTCCTCTGGCCCTATGCTATATCCCTTGTCGGGGTCACATGGTTTTACAAATACAACCAGGAGACGTGGCTCTATCCCTTCTTCGTCAACGTGCAGACCTTTTTCAGCTTTGCATTCGTGCTGCAGGGGATAGTGATCCTCTACTGGTTCACGGACCACTACAAGAAACCACGCTGGTGGGCGAACATCGGGACATGCCTCATATTCTTCGTCCCCGTCTTTTCGCAGATAATCCTCTATACCGGCGCCTTTGACGTCATATTCGATTTCAGGAAGATAAGGGAGAGCCGTCTTTTCTGCTGAGTCATTTTAGGGAGGTGTGTATAATGTCAGGCCGTGAATTTAAAAAAGAAGCAATCGTACACGTGCCCCTTATAATTATCCTTACGGCGGCCCTCTGTTTCCTCATGCCAAGCTTCATCCCCTTCGGCATCCTCCTCGTCATAGGCGTCTTCTATTTCACTTACAGGAGCTCCGCAGGCAGGAAGCTTATCATGGACAGCTGGGTGGACGCCCTTATAAGGAACATAGAGCGTACCCAGCATTTTGCCGTGCGGAACCTTGACATAGGCATCGCCGTCTTTTCAAGCGAGGGGCGCCTCCAGTGGCGCAACGACATTTTCCAGAAATGGGCGGGGGTGAAAAAGCCTGAAGGCAAAAAGCTTGAAGAAGTGCTGCCGCTCCCGGATAACGCATTCGATCTTTTAAGCATTAAGGATGACCATAGGCTCATCCAGCTTGAAGACCGCTACTACGACATGAAATATTTCAAGGTGGAGACCATGGAAAAGCCGGGCCGGAGAGGGCCCGCCACGGCCACGGGGCTTATGATATATCTCACCGACGTCACGGAGCTTGAGCTCCTGCGCCAGAAATACGCAAACGAAAAGCTCTGCCTTGCCTATACCAGGTTCGATAATTACGACGAAGTGGCGCAGGGGCTCACGGAAACAGCTCTTGCGAACCTTAGCGGCGAAATAAACGAGATCCTTGCCGGCTGGGCCGCGGAGCATCAGGGCTTTATCTGCAGGATGGATAAGGAGCAGAACCTCATCGGCTTTACCGCGGCGGCGGTGGAAGACATTATTGAAGACAAGTTCACGATTCTGGATAAAATACGCGAGGTCCACGTGGGGAATAAGATTGCTCCCACCATGAGCATCGGCGTATCCTGCGATGGGGTGACGTTGGAAGAGCTCATCCAGAACTCCATCAAGGCCCTCTCCATTGCCTTAGGCCGCGGCGGCGACCAGGCCGTCGTCTCCAAGGACAGGAACTCCCAGTTCTTTGGCGGGACGAGCAGCGTGAGCCAGAAGAGCACCCGCGTTAGGGCGAGGATCGTCGCCCAGACCTTAAGGGAGCAGATGCGCCAGGCGGAAAAGATAATTATCATGGGCCACGCCAACGAGGATTTCGATGCGGTGGGCGCCGCCATAGGCGTCGCCAAGATGGGGCTTTCCTTAAACAAGGAGACATATATAGTCGTAAGCCCCCAGTGGGCGAACTATGACAGGATGTTTGGCCTTATGGAAAAATCCTACGGCTCGAATAACTACGCCTTAAACTATAAGGACATTATACTTTATGAGGAGAAGGCACTTTCCGTCATTGACGCAAAAAGCCTTCTCATCCTCGTCGACCACCACAGGGAAATACTTTCGGCGTCGAAAAAGGTGCTTGAAGGGGTAAAGACGAGGATTATAATAGACCACCACCGCAGGGCGGAAGACCTCATCGAAGACACGGTGCTCCTCTACCTTGAGCCATCGTCTTCATCGACGAGCGAGCTTGTAACGGAGCTTACGGGCTATTTCGACGACCAGCTTGAATTTACGCCAGGGGAAGCCACGGCGCTTTACGCGGGTATTGTCCTTGACTCCAAGAATTTCGCCATCCAGACGGGCGAGCGGACTTTTGAGGCGGCGGCGCTGCTCAGGCGCAGCGGCTTAAATCCGGTGCTGGTGCGCTCCATTTTTAAGGACGATTTTGATTCCATAAAGCTGAAATCAAAACTCATATCGGAAGCGACGATCCTTGACCCTGGGATCGGCATTTCCGTCTACAGAGGCGCTGAAAAAGGCATAGGGTCAAGCGTCCTGGCGGCGCAGGTTGCGGACTCCCTCATGACCATAGACGGGATTTTCGTCAGCGTCGCCATGGTGGAATACACTGACGGCACCCTCGGGGTCAGCGCAAGAAGCGACGGCACCGTGAACGTGCAGGTAATAATGGAGGATCTTGGCGGCGGTGGGCACCAGACTGTGGCCGGCGTGCAGCTTGAAAACAGGAAGGCGGCGGACGTAGTCCATGAAATAGTGAAACTTGTAAAAAAACAACTGGAGGAGCGGGAAAAAGATGAAAGTGATACTTCTGGCAGACAACAGTAAGCTGGGAAAAAAAGGCGACATAGTGGAAGTGGCGGAAGGCTACGGGAGGAATTTCCTCCTGCCCAAAAAGCTTGCGGAAGAAGCAAGTGCGGCAAACGTCAACCGGGCGAAGGCGACAAGGGCGAATGAGGTACACCGTGCTGCCAGGGAAAAGGATGAAGCCATCGTGCTTAAGGCTCAGGTGGAAAAGGTAACGGTACGCCTTAAGGTAAAAATGGGCGAAAACGGCAGGATGTTCGGCTCCGTGACGTCAAAGGACGTTGCTGCGGAGCTGGTGAAACAGACCGGCATCGAGATAGACAGGCGCAAGGTCGAACTGAAGGATATGGTCAAGGGCCCCGGGTCCTACGCCGCGCAGGTAAGGCTCCATCCCGATGTAAGCGCTTCATTTAAAGTTATCGTGGAAGCTGAATGACATGGCAGAAGAAAGAATCCCACCCCAGAACCTTGAAGCAGAGCAGGCGGTCCTCGGGGCCATGCTCATAGAAAACGACGCCATAGCGAAGGTGGCGGAAATTTTAAACAGTGATGATTTCTACCGGGAGGCCCACAGGGTCATATTTGCCGCCATGCTCTCCATTGCGGAAAAGCATGAGGCGGTGGACCTTGTTACGGTGACGGACGCCCTGCGCACCTTGGGGAAGCTTGACGACGTGGGCGGCATTGCCTATGTGACGGGCCTTGCGAACGCGGTCCCGACGGCCGCGAACGTGGTGGACCACGCAAAGATCGTCGAGGAAAAGTCGACTCTAAGGAAGATGATAGGCGCTGCGACGGAGATTGCGGCATCAGGGTATGAACAGGAAGGTACGGTTGAAGAAACCGTCGACCGGGCGGAAGCAAGGATCCTTGAAATAGCGAACCGCAAGAAGAAGACGGATTTCATCCACATCGCGAAAGTGGTTGACGGGACAAGCGAAGAAATAATCGCCCTCGTGGAAAACAGGATAAGCCTCACCGGCATCCCGACGGGCTTTGTTGATTTCGACAAGATGACGGCGGGGCTCCACCCCTCCGATTTCATAATAATCGCGGCGCGCCCATCCATGGGAAAGACGGCCTTGGCCCTCAACATGGTGCAGAACATTGCCATAAGGGACCATAGGAAAAGCGGCGCAGAGCAGCGGTGCATTGCCATTTTCAGCCTGGAAATGAGCAAGGAGCAGCTGGTGCGGCGCATGATATGTTCAGAAGGGAACATCGATTCCCAGGCGCTGCGCGTAGGCGAGCTCACGGAGCAGGACCTTGACTCCTTCTGGATCGCATGTGATGAGCTGAACAAGGCAAAGATATTCATAGACGATACGGCAACGACGGTCATGGAGATGCGGCACCGCACAAGGCGTCTTAAGGCGGAGCACGGCCTTGACATGATAGTCATAGACTACCTCCAGCTCATGAGCGGAAGCATCAGGCGCAACACGGGCGATCGCCAGCAGGAGGTTTCAGAGATTTCAAGGTCGCTAAAGGCCTTAGCAAGGGAGATGGACGTGCCGGTCGTTGCATTATCGCAGCTTTCAAGGAGCGTAGAAAACCGCACCATAAAGCGGCCGATGCTCAGCGACCTCAGGGAATCCGGGTCCCTCGAGCAGGACGCAGACGTCGTCGCATTCCTTTACAGGGAGGACTACTATGTCCCGGATACCGACCTTAATAACGTGGCGGAGCTTATAATTGCAAAGCACCGTAACGGCCCGACGGGCACCGTGAACCTCTTTTTCCATAAAAACTATGCGAAATTCGTGAGCCTTGCAAGGCCGGACCCTATCCGCCGGGAAAATCCCTGGCGGTAAATTTTTTGTTTTTCCGGTTTAAATTTTTTTAAGGCCCGGGCAGGAATCTTGCGGGGCAAAATGGAAAATGTTATTATAAAAAGGGTAAAAATTTTTTATTTTTGCGGGAGGCAGAAGCTATGATCGAGCGCTACACGAGTCCCGAAATGGGAAGCATCTGGACGCTGGAAAACGAGTTCCGCACCATGCTGAAGGTGGAGATCCTGGCATGCGAAGCCATGAATAAACTTGGCACGGTTCCTGACGGCGCCTTAAGGGATATTAAGAAGAAGGCGGATTTCCGCATCGAAAGGATTAAGGAAATCGAAGCCGTGACCAACCACGATATCATAGCGTTTTTAACGAACGTCGCCGAATACGTCGGGGACGCATCAAAATACATCCACAAGGGGCTTACGTCAAGCGACGTGAAGGACACGGCCCTCTGCTACATGATGGCCCAGGCTTCTGACGTGCTCTTAGATCTGCTTGATAAGTTCCACGAAGTCTTAAGGCGCCGGGCGAAGGAGCACAAGCACACGGTAATGATAGGGCGCACCCACGGGATCCATGCGGAGCCCATGACATTCGGCCTTAAATTCGCCCTCTGGATGGATGAGACGGAGAGGAACATAGAACGCCTCAAGGCGGCAAAAAAGACCGTATCCGTCGGGAAACTTTCAGGCGCCGTCGGCACCTATTCCAACATAGACCCCTTAGTTGAGGGATACGTCTGCAAAAAGCTTAAGCTTACGCCCGCGCAGCTTGCGACGCAGGTCATACAGCGCGACCGCCACGCGGCGTTCATTGCGACCCTTGCAATTATAGGCTCGTCCCTTGAAAAGATGGCGACGGAAATAAGGAACCTACAGCGCACCGACATAAGGGAGGCGGAGGAATATTTCGCGCCGGTGCAGAAGGGCTCCAGTGCCATGCCACACAAGCGCAACCCCATAACATGCGAAAAGGTTTCCGGCATGGCAAGGCTGTTAAGGGGCTATGCCGTTTCCGCCATGGAAAACGTGGCGCTATGGCACGAAAGGGATATTTCCCATTCATCGGTTGAAAGGGTGATCCTCCCTGACGCCTGCATAACGCTAGACCATATGCTGAGGAAATTCACAAATATAATCGATAAGCTCCTGGTATACCCTGAGGCAATGCTGGCGAACCTGAATAAAACGGGCGGGCTCATCTTCAGCCAGAACCTCCTCATAGCCCTCGTGGGAAAAGGTGTGCTAAGGGAAGATGCCTACAGGTGGGTCCAGAGGAATGCCATGGACCGCTGGCTCAAGGGGGCCGATTTTAAGACCAATGTCTTAAAGGACCCTGACATAAAAAAACGCCTCACGAAAAAGGAAATTGAGGCCTGCTTCGACCCGAAGCCAATGCTCAGAAACGTCGATCTCATAATGTCAAGATTCGGTTTATAAGGGAGTGCGAGAATGTCATCCGTAGTAGTTTTAGGCGCCCAGTGGGGCGATGAAGGAAAAGGGAAAATAGTCGACTATCTTGCCCAGAAGGCGGATGCGGTGGTGCGCTACAGCGGCGGCTCGAACGCGGGGCATACCGTCGTCGCAAACGACGTGTCCTATAAGCTAAGGCTTCTGCCGTCCGGGGTGCTTTTTGAGGACAAGATAAACGTCCTCGGCAACGGCGTCGTCATAAACCCGGGCGTAGTACTGGACGAGATAGAAGGCATGAAGGCAAAGGGCATACCCTGCAAAAACCTCGTCATTTCGGACCGGGCCCACGTGGTGCTCCCGTACCACCAGCGCCTTGACGAGCTCCAGGAGGCGGCCCTCGGTGCTAAAAAGATCGGCACCACCAAAGGCGGCATAGGCCCCTGCTACATGGACAAGGTGGCCCGCGTGGGGATTAGGATGTGCGACCTTATGGAGCTGGACACCTTTGCCGCAAAGCTTGAGGCGAACCTCCGGGCCAAAAACGAAATCATAACGAAAATCTATGGCGGCGAGCCTTTCGAATACATAAAGATCCTGAAGGAATATTTAAACTACAGTGAGAGGCTGCGCCCCTACGTTGAAGACACGTTCGTCGTTATGGACGAGCTTTTCAGGGCGAAGAAGAAGGTCCTCTTTGAAGGCGCCCAGGCGACCTTCCTTGACATTGACCACGGCACCTACCCATATGTGACGAGCTCCAACCCCACGGCGGGGAATGCTGCGACGGGTTCAGGGGCGGGGCCGAGGAACATTGGCCACGTCATAGGCGTCGTCAAGGCCTATACCACCCGTGTCGGCGAAGGGCCCTTCGTGACTGAGCTTTTCGATACGGACGGCCTGGGGATGAAGATAAGGGAAAGGGGCCACGAATACGGCACCGTGACCGGGCGCCCGAGACGCTGCGGCTGGCTTGACGCCCTCATGGTCCACTACAGCGCAAGGCTTAACAGCCTCTCCTCCCTTGCCATTACAAGGCTTGATATCCTGGACAAAATGCCATACCTTAAAATGTGCGTCGGCTATAAGCTTGACGGGAAGCTCTTAAAGCGCATCCCCGCAAGTCTTAAGACCCTCGCCAGGGTGGAGCCCATATATGAGGAATTTGACGGCTGGATGGAAGACACGAGCGGGATCAGGAAATATAAGGACCTCCCGCTTGCCGCAAGGCGCTACCTTGACCGCATAAGCCAGGTGGCGGGCGTCGAGATAGGGATAGTTTCCGTCGGCCCGAACCGGGAGCAGACCATAGTGCTTAAGGACCCCTTTTGACTTGACAAAGGCGTGAGGTAAAAGTATAATTACTTTTGTTGACGATCCACTAGCTCAGTTGGTAGAGCACCTGACTTTTAATCAGGGTGTCCCGCGTTCGAGTCGCGGGTGGATCACCAGAAAAAAAGAGACCCCGGGATTTAATCCCGGGGTTTTTTATTGCCTTTTTTATTTTTTTTAAATAGCAGCGGCGGCTACATCTGGAGGGCCGCATTCTTAAAGGCGGTTTCCGCAGCCTTGACGGTCTTTTTGATATCCGCTGGCGTATGGGACGCGGAGAGGAAATTCGTTTCAAACTGGGACGGCGGGAGGTATATCCCCTGCTCCAGCATGGAGTGGAAGTAGGCCCTGAAGGCGTCCTGATTGCAGGCCGCCGCACTCTCCCAGTCGGTGACGGGTTTTTCCGAGAAAAATACCGTGAACATGCTGCCGAGCCTGTGAACTTTGACGGGTACGCCTGCCTTTTTCGCCGCTTTTTCGAGCTCCCACGCAAGGATTGCCGTCATGCTCTCAAGCTTTGCGCAGACATTTCCCTGGACGACTTTCGTAAGTGCGGCGATGCCTGCCGCCATGGCTAGGGGATTCCCTGAAAGGGTCCCTGCCTGGTACATTGGGCCAGAAGGCGCCACCATTTCCATGATTTCGCCCCTTCCGCCATAGGCCGCAACGGGAAGCCCGCCGCCTATGCCCTTGCCGAGGCATGTTATGTCGGGGGTTATGGCGTAGAGCTCCTGGCTTCCGCCAAGTGAGCTCCTGAAACCGCTCATGACTTCATCGAATATTAGGAGTGCGCCGTATTTTTCCGTCAAGGCGTGGACCGTTTCGAGATACCCGTCTTTTGGGAGCACGAGCCCCATGTTCCCGGGGGTCGGTTCCATTATTACGGCGGCTATCTTCCAGCCCTGGTTTTTAAAGAGGGTCTTTACGGCGTTTATGTCGTTAAAGGGTATGGTTATGGTTGTGGCCGTAGCGCTCCTAGGGACGCCCGGGCTGTCCGGGATGCCGAGGGTTGCCGCGCCGCTTCCCGCTTTAACAAGGAGGCTGTCGTGGTGCCCGTGGTAGCAGCCGGTGAATTTAACTATAAGGTCCCTTCTGGTAAAGGCCCGCGCAAGGCGCAGGGCGCTCATGGTGGCCTCCGTGCCGCTGTTTACGAAGCGCACCATTTCCATAGAGTGGACGATTTCAGTTATCATTTTGGCAAGCTTCGTCTCCGCGACCGTCGGCGCACCGAAACTGGTGCCGTTTTCCGCGGCTTTTTTCACGGCGTTCGTCACGTTCCCCGCCGCGTGCCCCAAAATGAGGGGGCCGTATGAGAGGACGTAATCGATATAGCTGTTGCCGTCGATGTCAGTTATTTTGCTCCCCTTGCCGCTTTTTATGAAGGGAGGCGTGCCGCCGACGTTCTTAAATGACCTGACGGGGCTGTTCACGCCGCCCGGGATATGGTCCTGCGCCTCCTTAAAGGCGCTTTGTGATTTCACGTATTTCATTTTTATTTCGCCCCTAGCCATTTTGCCGCGTCAAGGGCGTGGTAGGTAATGATCATTTTTGCTCCGGCCCGCTTGAAGCCGGTCAGTGTCTCTATGACGATGCGCTTTTCATCGATCCAGCTTTTTTCAGCCGCCGCCTTCACCATGGCGTATTCCCCGCTCACGTTGTAGACGCAGAGGGGGAGGTTAAAGGTGTCATGGACGCGGCGCACTATGTCAAGGAAGGCCATGGCGGGCTTTACCATGATGATGTCCGCCCCTTCCTCAATATCAAGCTCAACTTCCCGGAGGGCCTCGTCGCTGTTGGCGGGGTCCATCTGGTAGCTCTTCCTGTCGCCTTTCGAGGGGGCGGAATCCGCCGCATCGCGGAAGGGGCCGTAATAGGCGGATGCGTATTTTGCGCTGTAGGCCATGATGGGGATGTCCTTAAAGCCGGCTTTATCTAAGGTCCCCCGTATTTCCTGTACGTAGCCGTCCATCATGTTTGAAGGTGCGATGATGTCCGCCCCTGCCTTAACATGGGATAAGGCGACTTTTGAAAGGAGGGGGAGGGTCTTATCGTTATCCACGGAGCAACCGTCAAAGACGCCGCAGTGGCCGTGGTCCGTGTATTCGCAGAGGCAAAGGTCCGTTATGATGACAAGGTCCGGGAATTTCTTCTTTATGGCTTTACAGGCCTGTTGCACGGGCTCCTTCATATCCCAGGCGCTTGAGCCCGTGGCATCCTTATATGAGGGGACGCCGAAAAGGATGATGGCGGGGATCCCGAGCTTCACCACTTTTTCCGCGATTTTCGTGATCCGGTCCACGGACCAGTGGTAATTCCCGGGGAGGGATTCTATTTCCCTTTTCACGTTTTTCCCCGGCACGACGAAGACGGGGTAGATGAGATCCTTTACGGAAAGGTCTGTTTCACATATCATGGCGCACAGGTTTTCAGAGGCGCGCAGTCTTCTCGGGCGGTAGATTGGAAAGCCCATGGTATCACTCCTTATTTATGGCGGAGACAAGCCCGTCAATTGTGTAATCTTCTGCCATGACGGCAGGGGTGAGCTCGAGTTTTCTGCATGTCGCCGCGGTAACGGGCCCGATGACCGCTATTTTTACGTCTTTTAAAAGTTCCTTTTTGTCATCTATGGCGTTAAGCAGGTTGGTGACCGTTGATGACGAGGTGAAGGTCACCATGTCGATTTTTTTAGCTTCTAAAAGTTTTATAAGGTTTTCCTTCCACATACTGTCTGAAACCGTCCTGTAGGCGGGGACCACGTCGACTTCTGCGCCAAGTGACCTTAAGGTATCTGGCAGGACTTCCCGCGCTTCAAGGATGCGGGGGAGGAGGATCTTATCCCCTTTTTTGATATAAGGCGCAAGGGCCTCTGCGAGTTCTTCAGCCTTGTAGATCTTTGGCACGATGTCGGCAATTATTCCCCTTTGCTTTAAGGCGCGGGCTGTGCCGGCGCCTATGGCGGCAGCCTTTATCTTAAGCGCGCGGGAATCAAGGCCCGCATCATAAAGCCTTGAAAAGAAATGTTTCACGCCGTTGGCGCTCGTAAAGATGAGCCATTTATAGGATTTGAGGTTATTTATTGCATTATCCAAGGGGCCGTAGCTTTCAGGGGGCACTATTTTTATGGCGGGGATTTCTATGACATGGGCCCCGAGGTCTTCAAGCTTTTCCGTAAGGGTGCCTGATTGCTCCATAGCGCGGGTCACGACGATTGTTTTCCCGAAAAGAGGCCTTTTATCGAACCAGCGCAGCTTATCCCTGAGTTTTACCACATCGCCCGCGATAAAGATTGCTGGGGGTTTGAAATCATGCTTTTTAGCGTCCGCCGCGGCAGATCCCACGGTAGTCACAAGGGTCTCCTGGTTGGGACGCGTGCCCCAGCGGATGAGCGCCGCAGGGCAGTCTGCGCTGCGCCCGTTTTTTATGAGCTCCGCAGTTATTTTTTCTATGTTTTCAACGCCCATGAGGAAGATCATGGTGTCGACGGATGTTGCAAGCCCCTTCCAGTTGATGGAGGAATTCCCTTTTGCAGGGTATTCGTGCCCCATAATTACGGCAAAGCTTGTCGCCATGTTCCTGTGGGTCACGGGGATGCCAGCGTATTCCGCAACGGCGATGGCGCTCGTGACTCCCGGGATGAAGTCAAAATCAATCCCGGCATCTAAAAGTTCCAGGGCCTCTTCGCCACCGCGGCCGAAAACGAATGGGTCGCCGCCCTTAAGCCGGGCAACGGTCTTTCCTTCTTTCGCAAGCTTTACGAGGAGGCGGTTTATGTCGCCCTGCTTCATGACATGGATTGCGCTCTTTTTTCCCACATAGATCATTTCTGCGCCCTCTTTCGCAAAGGAGAGGATGCGGGGGTCAGCAAGCCGGTCATAGACGACGGCGTCCGCCGTTTCCAGTATTTTTTTTGCCTTAAGGCCGAGGAGCCCCGGGTCCCCGGGGCCCGCACCTATAAGATAGACTTTTCCCATGTTAAGCGTTTCCTCCTAGAGGATTTCAAGCAGGATCTCTTGGCCGCCAGCGGCAACCATCCTTTCGCTGAGGACCCTGCCCAGGCTCTCCGCAGCAAGGGGGTTTCCCTCTATGGAGTCCCTGACCGCCTTTTTCCCGTCAAGTGACGCGATGATGGCGCGGATTTCCATCCTGCCTGCTTCTATTTCCGCATGGACGCCGATGGGCACCTGGCAGCCGCCCGCGATGAGGCGCAGGAAGGCCCGCTCCGCATCCGTGCACTGTTTCGTTTCCTTATGGTTCAGGAAGGCGAGCATGTCCCGGACATCCCGCCTGTCAATGCGGCATTCTATGGCAAGTGCGCCCTGGCCCACCGCTGGCATGCAGATGTCAGCGGGGAGGATCTCGCGAATCCTGCCTGCGTATCCGAGGCGCATTAGCCCAGCTGCGGCAAGGATCACCGCATCCATCTTCCCTTCATCGAGCTTCCGGAGGCGCGTGTCGACGTTCCCCCTAAGATCCACGATGTTTAGGTCGCCGCGCGCAGCAAGAAGCTGCGCCTTCCGCCGGAGGCTCGACGTGCCAAGCGGCGCACCACTTGGGAGTGCGGCAAAACTTTCATAATTATTACTCACGAAGGCGTCGCCTGAGGCAACCCGCTCCGTTATGGCGGCAAGGCATAGGCCCCGCGGCAGCACCGTCGGCATGTCCTTCAGGCTGTGGACCGCAAGGTCTATGGTGCCTTCTGTAAGCTCTTCCTCTATTTCCTTCGTGAAAAGGCCCTTCCCGCCGATCTGCGCTAGCGGCACGTCCTGGATTTTATCGCCTTTCGTCACGATTTCCTTTAAGACGACCTCGCACGAGGGGTATTCTTTTTTAAGCCTTTCTGCGATATGCCTGCTCTGCCATAGGGCAAGTAGGCTTTTCCTAGTCCCAATTATCAATTTCTCCTTCATCGCCGAATTCATCCCCTTCGGTATTTAAGAGGAAAAGATCCGTAATCATTTTCCTGTAGCGTTCCTCATCTTCCGTGCCTGCGGCGCCGTTCATGGCGATCATTGGCTCCCGAAGGAATTTGTGCTCTAAGCGTTCCGTCATGTTTTCGATTATTTTTTTCTCCCTTTCCGTAAGGTCAGGCAGCTTCACGAAGGCCTTTTTGAGCACCTTCTTCCTGAGGAAATTTATTTTATCGTGGAGCTGCACCATGACGGGGCGAATGCTATAGTAGCGGAGCCTTTCCTTTAAGGCCCCTATTTCTTCTTCAATGATGTTTTCCGCAATTTCCGCCTCCCTCGCTCGGAAGGTCTTATTTATGTCAACCACGTTCTTAAGGTCGTCAATGTTATAGATGGTGACCCCGTCTATTTTCCCAAGCTCAGGGTCCACGTCACGGGGCATTGCGATATCGATGAGGATTAAGGGGCGCTTGCGTCCATTAAGGTGCGGCCCGAGGTTTTCAGGGGAGAGCACGTAATGGGGTGCGCCCGTTGATGTTATGATGATATCCGCATCGCCCGCCTTCTCGAACATGGCGCAGTAGGGAATTGCCATGCCGCCGAATTTTTTCGCGAGGACCTTCGCATGGTCCAGGTTGCGGGTACTGACAAAGATGGTCCTTGCGCCGTTATCTATTAAATGCCTTGCCGTAAGTTCGCTCATTTTACCGGCCCCGACGACAAGGATGCTTGCCGTTTTAAGGTCGCCTATGATTTCCCTTGCAAGGTCCACGGCGGCCGATGACACGGAAACGCTGTTGTAGGCGATTTTCGTATCGGTCCTCACGTGCTTTCCAACCGAGATGGCTTTATTGAAAAGGGTGTTGAGCAGGGTATCCGTCATATTGTTCGACCTTGCCATGTGGTAGGCGCCCTTAATCTGGTTTAAGATCTGGCCTTCGCCGACGACCAGGGAATCAAGGGATGAGGCGACGCGGAAAAGATGGCGCACGCACCTTACCCCGGAAAGGTTGTAGAAGTAATCCGGGTGGTAGGAGCCCCCCGTCATGTGGACGAGGAACTTTCTTATGAAACGCGTCGTTTTGTCCTTATTTTCCATGACCATGTAAAGTTCCGTCCTGTTGCAGGTGGAAAGGAGCACGGCTTCCGGGATGTCATCGTAGTTCCTCATGTGCCGCATGATGCTTTCCATGCGCTTTTCCGGGAAATTGAAGCGCTCCCTTATTTCAACAGGCGCCGTCTTATGGTTTAGTCCTAATACTGTTAACTGCATCCGTTATTTTATCCTTCGCGAGGTTGATATTCCCCTCTTCCAGAAGTTTTACCAGGTCCTCATTAAGCGTCTCCCGCCAGAAGGCGACGCGTACCCTGTGGTTCGGGAGGATTTTCCTTACCTTCTTCCTCTCCTCGATGAGGATGTCGTTAAAGGCTGCGAAATCTATCTTGAGCTTCCCATAGATGAGGTTCTTCAGCACCCTGCTGTAAGCGGGCATTCCGGTTGTTATGGCAACCTTGATCTTCCCCGCGGTAAAGGAGGCGGGAACGATGAAATTGCTGTAGTCGGGCTCTGAAACGTTATTCACGAGAAGCGGGGCATCACTTGAGATGGTCCTGTTTACCGCGGCGCTGTCCGTCGCGGCGACGGTCACGAAGGCGCCTTCAAGGTATTCCTTTCTGTAGACGTCCTTTATGGGGGTGCAGCCCTTAAAATCTTCCGAAAAGGAGGGGGCAACAATGGTAACGTCGGCCCCAGCACACCTTAAGGTTGCGATTTTCCTCGCGGCCGTCGCGCCGGCGCCCACGACGACGCATTTTTTGCCTGAAAGGTTAAGCATTACCGGATAATTGAAGTCTTTTTGCAGCATGTCGATCACCTTAGGAAATAATTTTTATTAAAAACTTATCTTAACTTATTATAATAGCATAAAAAGGAGAGAATTACCATAGCCCGCGGCGGAAAAAGCTTGTTGAATCTTTAAGGCAAAATGCATATAATAGAGGCATCTCTTAAGAAGGAGCGGGATTATGGAGCGCCTGAAAAAAATAAAATGCTTCCTCTTTGATATGGACGGGACCATAAACCTCGGGGACACGTTAATCCCCGGCATGGAGGGCTTTTTTGAAAAGCTCACCGCCGCGGGGAAGAGGTACTACCTCCTTACCAACAATTCCTCGAAGAACCATAAGCAGTACGTGACTCAAATGATGCGGCTCGGGGTCCCCGTGACGGAAGATGACATTATAATATCGACGGACGCTTTCCTCGCCTATATGGTAAAGCACCGTCCTGGTGCGAGGATCTTCCTCCTTGCCATGCCGCAGATGGAAGATGCGGTGCGTAATGCGGGCTTTACCTTAACGAAGGGCCTGGAAGATGAGACGGATTTCGTGGTCCTCGGCTTTGACCAGACCTTAACCTACGATAAAATGATGATTGCCTGCAGGCTTATAGACAGGGGCGTCCCCTACATGACGACGCATCCGGATCTGCGCTGCCCAATAGAAGGCGGGGAATTCGTCCCCGACACCGGCGCCATGATCGCCATGATAAAGGCGGCGACGGGAAAACCCCCTGCAATTATTTTCGGCAAGCCCTACAGATACATAGTGGACTTGGTCCTTGAAAAAACTGGCTTTAAAAAAGAAGAGATCGCCATGGTTGGCGACCGTCTCGGTACTGATATGGATTTCGGCCTCCGGAACGGGATACTTTCCGTCATGGTTTTAACGGGCGAAGCGACCATGGAGAATGTGGAAAACGGGCCCGTAAAGCCCGACGTCATCCTCCCCTACGCCGCGGATATTTTAAAATACATTTAAGGAAAAGAAAATGAGAGCGGACCTTCACATACACACGACGGCGTTCGACGGCACCTGGACCCCTGAAGGGCTGGTAAAGGCAGCGCTTAAGATGGGGCTTTCCGCAATTGCCGTGACGGACCACGATAGCATAAAAAACGTGGCGGAAACGGAAAAAATTGGCAAAGCCGCGGGGCTCACCTTCCTTACGGGGGTTGAGGTAAGCTCGACGAAAGACGGCCTTATGTTCCATATTTTGGGCTATGGGATAGACCCTGAAAATAAAAGGCTCCGGGAACTCGTTCAATATGACGACGCGCTCCTTAGGGAGAAGGATGACGACAGCATAAGGCTCTTTGCAGGGGAGGGCTGGCCCATTAGCCTTAAGGAATTTAAGGGTTATACCTACGACAGGCGCAGGGGCGGCTGGGCGGCTCTTGCGTACCTTGAAGATAAGGGGCTCTGCACGGGGGTTGACGATTTCTTCCAGAGGATTTTTACCGATGAGCATCAGCTTACCTTCCCTGAATTTAAGGGTATAGGCGAAGTGACGGGCACCATCCGCGCCGCGGGTGGCGTAGCGCTCTGTGCCCACGCAGCAAGCCATTTTCACGGGCCGGGCCCATGCTGAAAGGCGAAGGCCTTGACGGCTTTGAATGCTACCATTCCCGCCACAGCGCGGAAGGGACGAAAATGCTCCTTGACTACTGCAGAAAACACAAGCTTATGATAAGCGGGGGCAGCGACAACCACGGGACATTCGTTCCGGGGCGGCCGCTCGGGATCCCTGAAATAGATACGAAGGATTTATATTTACCGGGACTTTTATAGTTTTACAGGAGGAGATATTATGAAAAAAATTCGAAAATTGCAAGTGCAAGTTGAATACATCCGTGTAAAAGTTTAATAGAGTCCAGCTTAGCTGGGCTTGATTACTCAACAGCAGAGCCATTTGGCAGGGTCAATGGGGCGTACGCCCCATTGACCCTGCCAAATGGCTCTGCTACTCACGCAGTGTAGATTTCATCCA
>JAJQDY010000057.1 GCA_021201965.1 Phascolarctobacterium sp. | reverse complement strand
AATCTACACTGCGTGAGTAGCAGAGCCATTTGGCAGGGTCAATGGGGCTTACGCCCCATTGACCCTGCCATCTGTCTCTGCTGTTAGGTAATCAAGCCCAGCTAAGCTGGACTCTATTAAACTTTTACACGGATGTGTTCAACTTGTACTTGCAATTTTCGCCTGTATAAAACTGGGTATAATAATTCATTTCCCTGCAATAGTCCAGTACTTCCTGTGCCGTTTCGATCTTCATTTTATGCTCATAGATAACCTTTCCACTACTGCTTCCCTTCACCAGGGCACCGTTATAAGCGACAATGGGCGTGTCCAGTTCAAGTTTTAAGGCATATGGCTGAGCAGAAACATACATTCTCCCAGTTGCTATTAAAAATATGATTCCTGCATCCTGTGCCCTTTTTATAGCCTTAAAATTGCGTTCTGAAATTTATATATCACTGTTAAGCGAGGTATCGTCCATATCGCAGGCAATAAGTTTAATCTGCATTTACACACCTCGTGAAAATTTTTCCATATTCCAATATGCACTACGTATACATTATAGCAAATAGCAGACTTAAAGTACAATTTAGTAATTTAAGAAAAAATCCTTTTAATCTTAATAAACTATGATATAATATGTAGGATGTAGGCAATTTTGAATATCCCTACTGCAAAAATATTAAATCATGTTTATATTTTGAGAGGAGCCTTACTATTAAAATGAAACGAAGTGAAAAATTTCGTCAGGCCAACCGTGAAGCTAAAGCGACTATCTTAGCTACGATTGCGGTTATTGTTTTCTGGTGGGCCACCGGCTTCGGTCTTGCTGAGGTCCACCTGTCCCTATGGAACACCCCTTTGTGGGTATGGGGCGGATGCTTAGGAACCTGGATCTTTGCCGTTCTGGTAACCGTGTTTCTTACCAGGAAGGTTTTCCTTGATTTTGATTTGAACGACGAGGAAACTAAGGACAGTAAGGAGTAGTTCCGTGGGTAATATAGTAAACCTTTTGCCGGTAATGTTTTTTTTGATCTTAATGCTCCTTGTAAGTGTCTATATTAAAAAATCATCAGCGAATGAGCGTCAAAAAAATTTTACCCTCGAATATTTCATCGGCGGGCGTGCCTTAGGCGGTCTGGTACTTGCCATGACTACTGCTGCTACATACAGCAGTGTCAGTACTTTTGTCGGCGGACCGGGCATGGCATGGGTTATAGGCTACGGCTGGCTCTATATGGCCATTGTTCAGGTGGTTGTCATTTTTCTCGTCCTTGGCGTCTTCGGCAAAAAAATAGCCCTCATTTCCCGCAGGATAGATGCGGTAACCGTTATTGACATCCTGCGTGCACGTTATCAGTCAGATAACATCTCCACGCTTTCTGCCATAGTAATGGTTATTTTTTTCTGTGCTACCATGGTGGCACAGTTTGTCGGCGCAGCAAAACTTTTTGAGGCTGTGACAGGCTTTTCCTATCTTACGGGACTTTCTCTTTTCGGTCTGATAGTCATCCTTTATACCGCTATAGGCGGCTTTAAAGGCGTTGCCGTGACGGATACTTTCTGTGCCCTTGCCATGATCATAGGGCTCTGTCTGTTGCTTGACGCGATGCTTAAAGCAGGCGGAGGTTTTGAGCAGATTATGGCAAATATAGCCGCAAATCATCCAGATATGCTAGAACCGCTATCTGACGGAAAGATGCCCATATCCCTTTATATAAGCCAGTGGCTTTTGGTCGGCATCTGCACATTATCGCTGCCACAGTCCGTTGTCCGCGGTATAAGCTATAAGGATACAAAAGCCTTGCACCGTGCAATGATAATCGGCACCATTGTCATTGGCGCCATGACTCTTACGGCAACCTTGATAGGCATTTTGAGCAAGGGAATCCTGCCGGAGAATCTTGAGGCTTACGGAAACAGTGTTGATAACATAACACCTGTGGCAATCGTGAAAAGCATGAATCCTTTCTGGGCAGGAATAACCATCATAGGCCCTGTTGCGGCGACCATATCAACCGTATCATCGCTGCTTCTTTCCGCGGCGTCCGCCATCATTAAGGACATCTACATGCACGAGACTGAGAAGCGTTGCCGCACACTTTCAAATGCCTCTACCCAGCGTTTAAGTCTTGTCGCAGCAATAACCCTAGGTATTGCGGTATATTTAATAGCCATTTCGCCCCCAGGCGTTATCTGGCAGATTAATATGTTTTCCTTTGGCGGCCTTGAAACGGCATTTTTCTGGGTACTTATTCTGGGGCTTTTCTGGCCTAAGGCTAACAATATCGGTGCCCTTGCCGCCATGGCTGGCGGCGTCATTGTCTATTGTGCCACCATGGCGCTTAAAATATCCATCTTTAATCTGCATCAGATTGTCATCGGTATCGGCTGCTCACTTATATTATTTCTCATTGGAAATATGTTCGGCAGGCCAGTTAGCAGAAAGACCCTTAAAATATTCTTTCCCAAAAATTTTTCAGAATAATATAATTCCATTTTATAATAAAAAAGTGAAGCCGTCCGGCTTCACTTTTTTTCTATATCATTTTTTATTTCAATGATTGTCTTTTTAAGCACTGGATGTACAAATAACGGTGCTATTTCCATAAGCGGGGTCAAAATGAAATCCCTGTTCTGCAGATCAGGATGAGGCAAGACCAAATACTCTGTATTAAGCACCAGGTTATCATAAAAAAGCAGGTCAAGGTCAATATTTCTCTCACCCCAGCGACGGCATCTTTTCCGACCCATTTCCTGCTCTACGGAAAATAATATATCAAGAAGTTTTTCTGGCGATAACTCCGTTTTTATTTCGCATGCGGCATTTAAAAACATGGGCTGACCTTTTACTCCGTATGGTTCCGTCTCGAGGAAAGACGATACCTTTACAATTTCCAGCCCCTTTTCTTCCATCTTCTCAAGAGCAGTCTTCAGGTTTTTCTCCCTGTCACCTAAGTTGCTTCCAAGTGCTATATATGCCGCGGACATAATATAGCCTCCAGCATCCTTATCGCCCTTACATTTTCCTTTACGTCATGGACTCGCACAATGTTTACTCCAGCAAATACAGCCTGGCAGCTTGCAGCAATTGTTCCTTCAAGCCTCTCTTCCGCCGGCATATCGCCAAGTACTTTCCCTATGACACTTTTCCGCGATGCGGCAAGCATTACGGGATAGCCCAAACCTGCAAAAACACTAAGATCCCGCATTAAAAGAAGGTTCTGCTCTACCGTTTTGGCAAAACCTATACCAGGATCGAGAATTATCTTATCTTTCCCCACGCCCCTGCCGTGCAGCAGTTGTGCCCTTTCCACAAGGCATCTGACCACTTCTTCCACCACATTTTTATAGCAGCAGTTTTGCTGCATGGTTTCAGGTGTTCCCCGCATATGCATTAAAATAACAGGCGCCCCGCTTTCCACCACAAGATCCACCATGGCATTATCAGCTTCCATGGCGCTTACATCGTTTATGATATCTGCGCCTGCATCAAGGGCAGTTTTTGCAGTTGATGCCCTAAACGTGTCTATGGAAAGTACAGCTTCAGGATAGGCTTTCCTTATGGCACAAAGGACGGGAAGAACCCGTTTTTCCTCTTCGGCAGCATCTATCCCCATGCTGCCTGGTCTTGTGGATTCACCACCGATATCAAGAATATCTGCTCCATCTGCAAGCATCTGCCCTGCAGTGCACACAGCATCATTGGCGGTTTCTATTCTTGATCCAGTATAAAAAGAATCAGGGGTAATATTTAAGATACCCATGATTCGCATTTTTTCATAAGTCAGCTTACGTCCGTCCCGAAGAGCCGTTACAGGAATTTTCGGCGTCAGAATATCCTCCAGCTCTTCTCTTATCTTATCCATGCCAAAAAAAGGCATCTGGTCCAGTTTCTTCAGAAGGGCACTATAATGTTTCCTGCTGCCGAGAAGCAGAATATCAATATAGTTATCAGTACAGGCAACACTGCCTGCAGGCGTAACGGCATCGCCTCCTGCAGCAAGCATTTCCTGCTTTATGATGTTTGCTGCGGGAGTTCTTACCTTAAACAATTTTAAAGGCTCTATAACACTTTTATTTCTAAAAACAGGAAGACTCTTTTCATGCGCACCGATTCCCGCAAGTGTATCATTAAGCATTTCCCGTCCGATCCTTATCAGCATGTCATTTCCATCCTTTTTCTACAACGGCAAAAGCATTATGGTTATGTATGCTTTCAATGCTTTCAACTTCAGCTCTGTACCATGTAACCCTCCTGTCGTTTTCAAGGCACAGAGCAATTTCCCGCACTGCGTCTTCAACAAACCGCGGTGTATTATAGGCTTTTTCCGTAACGAATTTTTCATCGAACCGTTTTAAAAGTCCATAGACCGGCGCACTGGCGCCAGTATCCGCTATGGAAGCCAAATCCTCAAGCCAGACCATTTCCGTGGCTTCGATTTCTATTTTTGCATATGCCCTCTGGTTATGGGCACCGAAATCGCTTATTTCCTTTGAACACGGGCATAAAGTCTGTATGGGAATTACAACACAAATGTTGAGCTTAAAAACATCACCTTTTTCCGCCTTAAAAACACAGTCTATATCCATTGGCGCAGGAAACCCTGTAACAGGAGCCTTCTTTTCAAAAAAATAGGTGAACTCCATCTGCAGGAAAGCTTTTTCAGCCTGCAAACTGGTTTTCAATGTGTCCAGAATATTTTCCATTTCCTGAAGTCCCACGGGGCCCAAGGTGCTCAGGCATTCCACAAAACGGCTCATATGCGTGCCGCGCATATCGTGCGGAAGATCAACGGCAGCCATTACTCGTGCTACAGTGTGCTGTGTACCCTTTTTCTTATCGCGGAGTTTTATGGGCCAGCGAAGATCTTTTATCCCAACATGCTTTAAGGGTACACACCGCAGATCTTTTTCGTTCTGCACATCCTTCAATTACCCTCACCTCTGTAAGCACAGCCGCTGGTAGCAGTCTCCCAAACCTCTATTTCAAATAAATGGTACCGCTCTGTTCTTAATGGCGTCTCCAATTTCTGCCAGATCCAGGAACAGATGTTCTCCGCTGACGGTACCGGTATGATATCGTTTAAACAGGCGTGATCCAGATGTACCAGTACCTTTTCTTTCACAATTTCCCTCAGTTTTATGAAATCAATAACCATTCCCTCGCTATCAGGAATGCCTTCCACTTTGACAAACATTCTGTATGTATGCCCATGGAGCCGTTCGCATTTACCGTTATAGCTTGACAGATAATGTGCGGCATCAAAGTCAAATTTTTTGATGATAATCATTGGTTGCTCTCAACTAAACAGTAAGTCCCATAAAATTTTTCTGCTGACGCAGTGCATCATAGGCAACTATGGACACAGCATTGGACAGATTAAGCGATCTTGCTCCGGCAATCATAGGGATACGTACGCATCCTTCTTTATATTCGTCCCTAAGTTTCTCAGGCATTCCAGCAGTTTCCTTGCCGAAAATCAAAAGACTGTCCTCATCGTATTTAACATCGGTATATGCCTTATATGCTTTGGTCGTAAGCAGTAATTTGCTGTTTTCCTTGTATTTTCCCAGCACCTCGTAGACGCTGTCATAATAATGAATATCTACCAGGCGCCAGTAGTCAAGCCCGGCGCGTTTTAAATATTTATCGTCCACAGAAAACCACAGCGGCTTCACAAGATACAGATGGCAACCAGTAGCAGCACATAAACGGGCAATATTGCCTGTGTTTCCAGGAATCTCAGGTTCTACAAGCACGATATGCATAACTTTATCTCCTGCCCTTTTTCTTCTTGCCTTTCAAGGACTTGCCATTCATTGCATCGGCTATAAGCTTGGCATCGGGCTTGGTTGAAAGCATTCTCTGGTAAATGGCCATTATTTTTTCGCAGTACTGGGAACCTATTGCCCAGTTGCCGTTAAGCCCATACCATGTATCCACTATGCCGCGCTCAAGGCGGATATTATGTGCAACTTTGTAGCGCGGATCAACAATCGGCTTTGAAGGCAGGCGCTTTAAGGTATATGCAAGAAGATGCTGGATATGCGCGCGCACGCCAATCTTCGGACTCTTAAAGGAAGCCCCCTTTTTGCCGCCTCCGGTAACACCGAGGCCACAGAAATTATTCTGGTTATGTCTTACGTCTCCTCCATATTTGAAAAATCCAGTTTCAATTATGGCCTGGCACAGGGCCAGGTCCGGACGAACTCCTTCGCTGCCTGCTTCTTCCCAGTAGATATCCACAAGGGCCGGTACGGTACATGCCAGCTGCGCATTAGGATTGTTCTGCAAAATGAGAGTCACAGCCTGATCTTTGGTAGCAACGGGAGGACCGAAAATACTTATGTTCCAGTATTCGTCAGGTAACCTGATGCCCCCATAATACACTGGTCCCAGAGGCTTTTTGCGGCCGCCCTTCTTACCTTTTTTATCTTTTTTCCCTTTTTTTGCTTTGTCATACTTACTTTTTAATGATCCGCCTTTTTTATCAACTTCAACGCCTTTGGTATCAGGATTTTTAAGAGAAATATCCTTGTCCTCAAGTACTATATCCTTTAATGATGTATCATCCCCTGCTGAACCATTCGGACAATGAGCCTGTTTTTTATGCGGCTCGACAAAGCGTCCTTTATCAGGTGCCTTTTCAGGCTGGTTCTGAACCTTAGGAGGTTCCTTTGTTGCTTCCGCATTCACATCCGCGCTTTGCACCTTTCCGTGTACTGCTGGTGCTGCTTTCACAGGTACCGGCTGTTGTGTGGGCTGCGGTTTAGATACTTGGGCAGGCTGTACCTGCTGCGCAGGATTCCTGCGTGCGGCAGGAGCAGGAGCGGCATTCGGTCCAACGTGTACAGCCGCATTAGGCTTAGGCGCATTTAAAACATCCCCAGGGCTCGTGGAGGCATATGCCGTATTAAGGAATAAACATCCTGTTAAAGCGAAAGTTGTAAGAATTTTTTTCAACAGCATGTGTTAATCTCCTTTATTTACAATAAAATTAAATATAAACTTCCACTATGCCTAAATTTTACCTTATTTTACCCTAATGTGCAAAATTTTTACTATCATTTTCATACAAATATCACAATTTTTGCCAAAAACCGGGAATTTATTTCCTGCTGAGATTTTTACCCTGCAAATTCCCATAATGGATAAAATCCTGTATAATATACTTATCAAATCTTTGGAGGAGTTGATTTAATGAGCGCCAAATTTCATTTTATTAATCATGCCTGCTTTACAATTGAAAAAAATGGTTCCACGATAATTTTTGACCCATTTCTTGACGGAAACCCCGAGGGACTAACTGCTAAGGATTTCAAGGTAGATCATGTTTTCATTTCCCATGCCCATTTTGATCACTTGGGCAGTGCTTTCGAAATTGCCAAAAACTGTGATGCTACCGTTATTTCAACTGCAGAAGTCTGCGGGCTTGCAGAAGCTGCCGGTTGCAAAAACCATGGAATGCATCTTGGCGGTACCTTCCGGTTTCCTTTCGGTAAAGTCCGTATTGCCATGGCATTCCACGGCAGTGGTGTTGCCGGAGGCCATGCCTGCGGCTTTATAATTGATTTTTATGGCACTACTTTCTATTTTGCAGGAGATACTGCCCTTTACAGTGATATGCAGCTTTTGCAGACGCTGGATAAATTTGCCTACGCCATTTTACCCATTGGCGGTAATTTTACCATGGATCCCCAGGATGCTGCCATCGCAGCTAAATTCCTTAAAGCCAAATATGTAATTCCCATACACTATAACACCTGGCCGCCTATTACTCAGGACGTAAATGCCTATAAAGCTAATGTTGAAAAAAGCACATCCAGCAAGGTTCTTGTCGTAAAACCAGGCAAAACCATAGAAATGGAGTGAGCAGATTTGGCTTTAAAAATGATTTTGACTGACGAAGAAAAAGCCGTCCTTAAAAAAGAGGCGAATTATTATTTCGTGAAAAAGCTTCTCAACTGTGGACTTACCATGATGCACTGCTTAAGCGATTTTTTTAATGTCCCCGCCCATGAGCAGGTTTACCAGTCCATAAACGGCATTATGGAAAACCGTTTCAAACGCTACCAGTGCGGCCTTTATAAAGGCACGGTAATGTTCCTTGGCATCTATGGTGCTAACAAAGGATGGGACAGGGATAAGCTGAATGCTGTTACCCTCAACTTCGCTAAAGCATTTGAAAAGGAATACGGCTCCATAATGTGCAATGAGGTGCGCTGCGTCAGCTTCGAAACCAACAGCGCCCACCTTATCTGCACTGCGTTTGCCGCCAGGGCTGTCATATTTTCCGCGAACTATATTAAAAATTTAAAATAATCACTATAAAATGGTAAAGAGATGAAACTTTTGCTCCATCTCTTTTTTATTTACCTGATAACCTTATTATTTTTTCGGGCATAAATAACTATACATACAATGCCCACAGCTGCCAAAATTGCATTCAAAATCTTTTTCTTCTCCCTTCCTGCTCAGTTCACTACAAAGATTTAATGCCTTTTCAGCCCATTCCCCTGCTTCCGGCAACTCTTTTACGCTGAGGTCCTGTAGAAAATGCAGTTCGGCACTTATCACCTTTTTACCATAAATTTTCTCAACTGTTTTTTTATAAATGGCCAACTGCATGTAATAGCCGTCTATATTTTCATCTTCTGCTGGAGCCCGTCCAGTCTTATAATCTATAATCCGCAGGCCATTATCTTCTGTGATCTGGCAATCAATTACTCCTTTAATAATAAAATCATTATCCGCTTTGTAAGTAAATCTGATCTCTTTAAGTTTTTCCCCAGTCAGTTTCTTAAACAAGTCGCTGGACACATATTTTTTCAATAACCCAAAATATTTATCTGGAGAACGTCCTTCAGCATATTCATTGACTGCCCTTTTCCATGCTTCATTAAGATCTCTGCCATCATAGTATTCCAGCGTCTTGTGCACTATAAGCCCTATAATATAGGCGGGCAGAGTAGTACCTTTAGATGCTGCTGTTTCCTCAAATTCTGGTAACCCAGCTACGTAACGGTAAAAATACTCTCGTGGACAGTGCAAATATGTCTGCAGTCTTGAAGCCGTAAAATCTTTTTTTAAATTATACTGCGCCAATACATCAATAAGTTCCAAGTCAGGCAAATAATTGCTTTGTTTTTCATCAATACTATCACCATCATGACTATTGTCGCATAAATCTTTTTCTTTTACCACTTTTACCATATCTTCTAATGCATTTTTATTTTTATCAAAAATTTTATCAATACTGTCAAACCAGTTCTTATGCGCCTCCCCATTGGATTGTTCATCTTTATTATCCTGTATACCGTTTGTATCCATACCACATTCTTCGGGAACTCCAGATAGGATTAACCTGTCGCGAGCTCTAGTCATAGCTACATATAGCAGACGCTGATATTCTTCATTTTCCAGTTCATTTTCCTCTTTCTTAATATCCTTGAAAACACTAGTTTCCGCAAGACTTCCGTCTTCTATTGGTACTTTTATACCAAGGCCTTTTTCATTATCAAATTTTATTACTCCTTTGTCCCTTTGTCTATCAGCATCTAGCATAGGCAAGAATACTGTATTAAACTCCAACCCTTTAGCTTTATGTATCGTCATTATTGTCACTGCATCATCAACACTTAAATTAGCAGATGTCTCTTGGGTATTACTTTTTCCAGCAGCATCAGTTTTTCTGAGTTTATTCGTATATTCTAGCCAACTGCCTAGTGTCCCATGTTTCTCAGCACTGTATCTATTTGCTAACTGCATGAGCTTCTTTGCATTGGCAAGTTTAATTACGCCATCTTCCTGTAAAGACAATACTGCCACTATATGTAATTCAGCAAAAATTTTTGTCCACAATAATGGCAACGGTAGCAGCATAGCACTTTGCCTTAACTTTTTTAAAATATTAGCTGCACGTTCCACTAGCTCCTGCTGCTCTTTTTCTGGCAAAATAATATCATTTTCCTGAAGTACATCCCAAAGAGGTTTTTTGTAGCGCTTTTCCTCTAAAAACAACTTTGTAATCGTTGTATCATCTAAACCGAAATAGTTTGACCGCAATACTCCAGCTAGTTCCAGACTACGATACCTGTTCTGCAATGCCATTAGAAGATTTAAAAGATCAAGTACTTCTTGCCTTTCGTAAAACCCAGTTCCATCTGTTACTTGATAAGGCACACCTTCTTCCCTTAATGCATCAGTTATTAGATTGCAATGAGTTCTAGCACGCAACAAAATAGTCATTTCTCCATAGGAAATGCCATTTCCCCGCAATTCCAAAACTTTTTTCGCAACAGCTTTAGCTTCCAGTTTTCTTTTATCTTTCGTTGCAACAATTATGTCTTTTAGCTTCTCTTTGCAACCTTCTCCCATTTCACCGAACATTACTTTCAAAAAAAGCAATTCCTTATTTCCTTTTTCTATATTTTCCTCTTTATCCTTTCCTTTTTTACATCTACGTTGGGCATTATGATATAGATTAAAATTATCATTATCTTCTTCATATCCTTTCATCAATTTGGGAAATACCATATTACAAACATTTAAAATAGTATCCATCGTCCTAAAATTATCGGATAAAGTAATGACTTTACCATTTGTAGCCTTAATATTATTTTGTACTTTTTTAAATACATCTACTTCTGCTCCACGGAAACGATATATTGACTGTTTGAAATCTCCAACTACAAAAAGTTTCTTTTTGTCATAATCTTCACTTAAATTTTCGGCATCTCCACTGCAAAGTAAGTAAATAAGCTGCTTTTGTCGCTCATTTGTATCTTGAAACTCATCCACCATTACGTAGCGGTATCTTTGCATATACTTTTTGCGCACTTCTGCATGTTCTTTTAACAGCTTAAGCGCAAGATTCTCAAGATCGTCAAATGACATAAATCCCACAGTTCTTTTGCGTTCTTCAAAATACACCGAAAATTCCTGCAAAATCTGTTCCCAGGCTTTTACAATTTCTATCGCTTTATTATCCGCTTCTCGGGTATATACTGTATCATAAGTATTTTTAATCTCAGCAATCAACTCTCCAAAATTTTTACTACTAGAAGAAAGTGGTTTAACATATTTATTATATGCCCTGAAATCCGCAGGCTCTGCTTCTATTCCTTTTGCTATATCTTGCAGGTTATCTGCTATATCTTTTAACTGTCCAATTAATACTTTTGCTTTATCAGATGCTTCCCCACGACGTTTTACAAGTTCATGAAGCAAAGTACATAATTCTTTCTTAGCACCAATGCTTTTCTTTAAACCATCATTATAATATTTGCTAAAATTCCTATGCGTAACTATCGTCTCTAACTTTGGCAACAGATACTTTATTTGCTGAAATAAGCTTTTAACCCCATATGCTTCCACCAAAATATCTATAGCTTCATTATGTTTTTTTAACATCCACTTAATAAAATCTTTTAAAACATCATCCTTGAACTCATTTGTTTCAATTTCATCTGCTACATCAAATGCTGGATCTAGTCCGGCTTCTACAGCATTTTCACGCAAAACATGGCTGCAGAACCCGTGAATAGTCGTTATCTGTGCACTTTCCAATTTCTCCAACTGTTCAAGCCAAAATTTGTTATTATCATATTCATATTCCTCCATTAAACGTTTTCTTATGCGATCTTTCATTTCCATTGCAGCCTTACGTGTATATGTAATAGCCAAAATATTCTTTACTGATATTTTATATGATCCAGCATCTGGAGCTTTCTTTAAAATATTTATAAATCTTTCTACTAGTACATGTGTCTTTCCTGTGCCCGCTGATGCCGATACAGCAACATTATTATCAAGAGTGTTAATAGCTTCTACTTGTCCAAGCGTAGGTGTTTTTTGCTTATTACTATATTCATTCATTTTCCTCTCCTCCGATATCATGAGTTATCCTACAAATACTACGCATAGGGCAGAAATTGTCGCATTTTTTCTCATGCGACATACTGAAATCACCTTTGAAGATATTGTTTATATAATTTAACACAGTACCTTTGCTGTCATCTTTGAATTCTTGCCAATTTTTTAGACTGATTTTATAGCTATTTTTATTCTTCCTCCATTTCAAGGTATTTTTCCATTTCCCATCTTTTAAAACAAAATATCCGCCGCCAGCCACTTCAGTACCAGGTAGGCACGAAGCATTTGCAGCAAGCGCATAAACTGGCATCTGCATATCAAGACCGTCATTTAGTTTTTTCCACGACGGGTGTCTCGAAGTCTTATAATCAATTACTAATAATTTATTTCCGTCACTATCAATACGATCAATGCATCCTCGTAAATTTATCCTTTCTCCATCTTGGCTTTCTAAGGACATTACTGGCCCATCTTTCTGTCCAAAATTACATTCCACTTTTACTGGTACAAATGTCTCCCCTTTTCTATACTTTGCACATTCATAGTACAGCCATTTTTTCAGCATATTCAATAACCGGGACTTTTCAGCATTTCGTATGACATCCTGCTCTGAGATATCTAATTGTTTCCACGCTTTTTCAAAATCACTCTCCAACTCTTTCTCCAGTTTAGATAGATCCGCATTATCGCCTATCCCTAATTTATGTTTCAAATGATTCCGCAAGAAAATTTCCAATGTTTTATGCAATAAATTACCTTCATCACGAGAATCTAATTCTTCGGTTTTCTCATCAAATCCATTCTGTTTCCACAGGTACTTACCTAAAAATTTAAATGGGCAATCCGCATATGCCTGTAGTTCTGTAGCGCTGAAAGTATTCCCTATCGTCCCGACAACATCGGCCATTACAGGTGAACCTTCAAGTTTTCCATTGTAAAATCCGACTTCTTTCCTGATTCTGTCGGTGTCAGCTGCTCTTAAAGTATATTCCCCTATTCTCTCCTTAAGCCAACATTTATCACATTCATGCCCCAGCATCATAAACTCCTGTGGAGAAGCCAATACCTTTCTTTCTGGTTTTTGGATATTCAACCCTTGAAACATTCTCTTCAACTGTAAGATATAATAAGAAGCTTCTGGGCTTTTATCTTCATTACTTTTATTTTTACCATCATTGCTTTCGTTATTATTATCTTTATCCTTTTTTGCACTATCTTCTTTATGCCAGCTTAAAGTTAACTGTTCTGTAGCTTGAGATAATGTTGCCGCAAATAAATACTCTTCTTCAGCAAAAGCCTGTACTATGCCAGGCATGTCAATTCCCAATTGATTAAGCATTCCACGTTCTTTGTCACTATACGGCCATTTTTCCTTGTTGCTAAGTGGAAACTCGCCCTGCCGCATTCCCATTATATAGACATATTTATATTCCGTTCCCTGAATATTAACGATTTCTGTCACCAAAACACCATCAGGATGCCCATCATCCAACTTTATTATCGTGGAATTATCATCTAAAGCTTTTAGTATCGTAGACTTATCATCTAGAGCTTCGCTTAGTATTGTACATGCTTCGCCAGCAGTGAATTGCTGCTTATCTAGCCCACAGTAAATATAATCTTCTTCTAAAACATCCAAACATTTTAGCATTTTTATTTTTGCACGCAGGGCGCATTGTAACTCTTCTATGTCCATTTTCCCTTTTTTATATTCTTCACCTAATTTTTTTTCTAATCCCAAATTTCCTAATAAATTTCGCAGTAAATTAGTATAAAATTTAAAAGTTTCTTTTCCTGCCAGCGCATCTATGAACTCATTGACCAGTGTAATACTATCATTTTCATACATAGATTGCTTACAATCTCTTCCCTGCAACTCCTGACAGGCATTTTGCACCTGTTTTCTAGAAGTATAATATTTTTCCAATCGCAAATTATCTACTTTTTCCGTATCACCTTCAAAAATAAGCTTTCCTATGGCGGATGATAAAATCTTTAAATAAGCATCTGCTCCATGGCGATTATCTGCGGCAGCAGTAAAAAGCAGTAGTACAAATTCGCTAAGCGGTTGAATACTTAAGGGTGTTACCTTTGGTAAAGTAACAGGTATACCATATTCATCTGCAAAATGGCGAAATACATTGTAGTTAGAAAAGTCTCGTACAATTACCAGAATATCTTTAGCATCCTCACCTCTATGCAAAAGACGCTTTATATCAGTGATTACCCACCGCATTTCATCTTCACGGCTACTAAACTCCCATAAGCGTACTGTATTCCCAGGTTCTATGGAGGTATCAACACTATCTTTTCTAAAATACTGTGTAACATATTGCAAAGCTTTGTTTTTAGGAGTCCCTTCTTCTGTAAGTTCCATTACAGGCGGTTTTTTTATGCTGAACCTGAGGTCGTCCGTAAAATAGCTATATGTGCTCTTTGCAACCTTAAAAATATCTTCGCAGCCTTCTTCATACATCAATCCCATCGCTATCTCGCAACGATTGCTTAACTTGCCAATAAATGTTAACTGTTGCGGATAAAGGCTGAAAAACTCGCTCAAGCATATTTGTTTCCAACGTAATTTTCGGCGCAAGTTTAAATCATCATCTTCCAAAACTTCAATTGCCAAGCGATATTTCCCCTCAATATCATAATATTTATGTGCTTTCAAATAATCTCTATATTTAGCGTATATCAGAGCTATTTCTTTATCTTTAGCAAAATTTTTATTTTTCCACTCCTCATCTTTACTAAAATCCCTTTCTTCCCATTCTTCATCACAGAAACTCCGTTTTTTCCATTCTTCATTTTCTCCAGTACCGCTTTCCCATGCATCAATCGCACAGCTAAATTCATCTACCGTAACACCACTGCGAGCCAATTCGATCATCAGCGATGTCATTTCTTTTGCAAAGTTCTTCTTGCCTGCGATATGGCAGAAATATTCCAATTCATTATTCTCGAACATTTCATCCAGTATTTTTTTTATAATTAGCTCTTCCGTACGTCTACTGATTTGATGAAAATTTTTATAGTTATCATTTAATCCCAAGATCTGATCAGCCAGCCAGTCGATGCCACAACAGTTTGCGTGAGATTCGGCCCTAGCCCGTTTCTGCAAAATTGCATTCGGTAATACCAAAAGCCCTTCATCTCCATAAGTTTCAAGCTTCTTATAAAATAACCTGCGGGCTGTATATCCCAATGGCACACAATATAATTCGCTCATGTTGCTCCTCCTAGTGATTGTTTAGCATTAATACGCAAGATATTAATTATTAATTTCATTACTTATTATTATAAAACAAAATGCCCATAATATAGATAGGCATTTTGTTTTATATATAATTTTATTGCTTCAAATCATTTTCATAGCTTTTGCCATTTTTCATTACCAGCATGGTACCTAGTAAGAACCACCATGATCTAGTCACAGCGGAATGATCAATAATTACATCAAATATACCAAAGATGATAAACGCCAGCCAGCTTCCCCATATAATCAGAGAATATGGATCCTTCCTTCGCAGCCATTCCCTGAAGTTCCTGATTAATATATATATGCTCAGATATATAAAACCTAAAGCCCCTAGAATTCCCGTCTCCGCACAAATCTGGAGGACATTATTATGCGTATGGTTCAGATGCCGCTGTTTTATTTCCCTTAATTGATATTTGGCGAAATAATTTTTCTTAAACTGGCCCAATCCTACGCCAGTAAGGGGATGATCCTTAATCATATTCTTTGCCGAACGCCACATTACTATTCTGTCCCTATTTGATATATCCGTTGTAATATTAGTAATTGATTTTACCCGTTCCACAAATTTCGGTTGGGCTGCAGAAAATCCGCAAAGGGCTGCCACAATCAATACCGTTACCATAAGTGCTTTCCTGTTCTTAATCAAATACCTCCACATAACCAGGGGAAGTACTATAACTAAAGCCAGCCACAGACCCCTGCTACGCCCGGCTAACATTCCAGCAAATAAAAACGGAAAGGCAATTTTAGCCACCAGTTTAGCACGGCTGCTGAACTCATCATCCAGAAGAATTACCACTACTGCCGGCATCAGAATGCATAGCAGAGATGCCAGCTGCAATTGACTACCCCCAAAGCCCCATCCACGGGCATATAGGGCTATAGCCTGATACAGAGCTACTGTGCAATCAACTGCCGTGACGGAAATAAATATCATCAGAACTTTGTTTAACAATTCCCTGTCACGGATGAATAAAGTTACCATAAAAAAAGGTAGTGGCCTATAGAGCCACATTTCAGCAAAGTTCTTTATCCACGTAGAAAAATTACCGGCAAAGCATAAAGAGGGCAGTAAGGTTATGAAGAAGATAGCGAATGCCCTGTAATAACCCTTAAATCCGTCTTCTACAAAAATTCCATTCCTGTTATGATACAGAAGATACAAACAAATTAAGATGGCTATGCCCCAAAAAACGCTGCCTGCCGACATTGATAGCCGCTGGACGCACAATGCTATACACATAGCCCAGGTCATTTTCTTAATCAATTTGTCATAATTTTGCGTCATTATTAGCCCCTGTAACTAATTATTTAAAAATACCGCAGCAGCTAAGCCATCAAAAATCCTAAAACACTCGGCATAACATTTCAGCTATTTTTAACCTGATCAACTGCCTATTAATGGACTTACTGTGCGTATCTTTCGCAAGCTGCGGCATTTTAACATTCTTAAATTCAGTCATAGCAAGATATTTGTAGTACTGACTATTAAAACCCTCATGCCTTTCAAATTCCCACGGCTTATATCGCCCCGCATAATGAATTATTCGGATATCTTTTCTGGCTTCTAGAGCTTTTGCCCTAAGTTTAGGATTTAAAAAAATCCGTTTCCAGGAAAGATAGAAAATAGGCGGAATAATATTCCATTTTAACGGCAGGCTTATCCAGTTATCCATAAAAATTTTATTTAAGGAATCCTGATCAAGATGAGGATATTGCTCTTCACGTACTAGGCTTAATAACTCATGACCTAAATCATGTTCTTTCCACATATTCAGATTAATTACCAGCACACCGGAATTAAAATATGTACCATCCTTTTTCATTCCGATGAAACTTTCCTTCTCATTCCACAACCTCGCTGAAGACATTATGCCATAGTCAGGTACTGCAGCTAAAGGAATTTTTTCAACATCAGTAGACCATAGTTCACTTATATCACCGAAAACCAGCATATCCGAGTCTAAATATATTATTTTATGGACATCTTCTGGCATTATATCAGGAAGAGCCAGCCTGAAATAGACCGTTCTAGTCAGTTTTCCCCTGACATAAAGCCCCTCAAACCGTTTATCACCGGAAAGTTCATGTATTGATATAGCGGCTCCCAAATTTTGTACAGTTTTAACTATGGCTTCCTTTTTATCATCTTCTATATCATCGCTCAGTAAAAAGAACCTTATCTTCTCTTTTTGAGCCGTGTTGCATAAAATTGAAGCCATTTCCACGCATGCATGCTGTGCATAAGTATTATCGGTAGCTATGGCTATATTTATACTTTCCATACCCAACCCTCCCAATTGACATTTAAATTAACATAGATATTTATATTATTATAACTTGTTATAACATATATACCCCAAAAAGACTATACCTTAATCCCTATATTTAGCACATTAACTATTTGATACTTTGACAGAATATCAATATTTGCTATAATATTTCTTAAAAAAATACATTAGAAGGTTGTATCATATGTTTCCAAACATTTATCTGGCTACATTTATCTTTTTGTACATTGCAGCTTATTGTTTTTATGTGAAAATTTCCCATGGCCTAGGCCATAAGGCAGAATACCTGCAGTTGCGCCGGTTCTTTCCCTGTGCGGTTTTAGCCGTGTTGCCGGCTGCCCTTGTTACCCTTCCCCTTACCAGCGGCCTTTACCTGAGCAGCCTTCTTGTTGGCCTGGTATGGATTATAACCTATCCTACGCTGTATTATGTTACAAACCGTAAAGTATCCAGTGATTTCGGCTTCCACCTGGATTTTGTTTTTGGACTTTATGTAATAGGCTGGCTGACGTCCATTAAAATTCTGGTCCTGATGGCTAATATAACGCCTGTATTCTTTTTGACAAGTATTTCTTTAGCTGAATTTATCCTACTTTTAATTCCACTTCTCCAGTGGTGCTACTTCTACATTTACGGTACCTGTATTGACACTAATGGTATAACACTAGTCCAAGATACACATTACAATGAAATTATTGAATTTATAAGATCGTTTTCTATGAAAACAATCTTTTTTCTTATGTTTGCAGCAGGTATTATATTATTTTCAATACTCGCTTTAAATCTGTCATCTCTTGAAATATTGATATTAAAATCGGATACTATTAGTTTACTGATTATAATAGTCATCTGCATTTTCCTGACATTTTATTTATGGAAAAGGTATTTATGGAAAAACAACAGAGGGGTTTTTGTCCGTACCGGTATTGTTGAACTCTACCTCGATATCAAAAAGTATACGGAAACTTCGAAACTATATACAAAAAATACAGAGGAACGTATTAAAAATCTCTCTGTCACTCCGACAAAACCAGTTTTTAGCAAACCTTCTACCATCGTGCTTATCATTGGTGAATCCGCCTCACGCGATTATATGAGCGCCTTTGTAGATTATCCTTATGACAGCACACCATGGTTGCACCAACAAAAAGAAACTAGTAACTTCCTTTTATTCCCCCATTCATATTCTAGTATAATTCACACCGTACCTGCCCTGGAAAGAGCCTTAACAGAATTTAATCAGTATAATGATAAAGAATTCTATACATCGATTTCCATTATTGATATTGCAAGAAAAGCAGGCTATAAAACATATTGGTATAGTAACCAGGGATATCTAAGTTCTTCAGATACGCCTGTAACTCTTATAGCAGCTACCGCTGATACTGCTAAATGGACCAAACAAAACCTGAACACCATCCAATATGATGAATCGCTGCTGGAATATCTGAAGGAAGTTAATTCGAAGGAAAACAATTTCGTGATTATCCACTTAAAAGGCAGTCATTTTAATTTTATCAACAGATATCCAAAAGAATTCACTAAATGGGGCGAACCTGGTAAATACGACCTTATTTTAAATTACATTAATTCTCTAGCCTACACAGATCACGTCATTGAGAAAATTTATAATTACGCCAGAGAAAAATTAAATCTTCAGGCCATTTTATATTTTTCAGATCACGCCACACGTCCTGACAAGCGCCGTTCGCCAAATTTCGATGGGTTTGCCACGGTCCGAATCCCTATGTTTGCTTATTTTTCAGATGAGTACATAGAAAAAAACAAATCAGTATATGAAACACTGAAACTGCAGAAAGATTATTATTTTACCAATGACCTGGTCTACGAATTGCTTTGCAGTATTTTAGGCATAAACTCCAACCATTTTGATGAAACAAACAGCCTTGCTTCGCCGAAATATAAATATACCAGAGAAACACTGAAAACAAATCTTGGAAAAACATCCCTTAAGGATGACAATAGTTAACAAATGCGGACAATAATCCTGCAGATTACGTTTACGTCAAAACCTTTAGTCTGCAGGAAGCCAAAGAAATAGGCACGTTCCAAGCGATTTTTAAATCCCTGAAGTCCATTGCCATCATCAACAACATTAATACGGTACATTTCCATTGGCGCCATCGCATATGTTGCCGCCGTATTTACACCAATATTACCGGTCACAGCACGATAAAAGCCGTATCTTTCGGCCTCGCTGATGACCGTTTTATTATATCCGCCATTGGGATAGGATAAACTCCGCACTATATAACGGTCATAGTCAACTTTTAAATTATATCTTGCAGTTGCAAGTTCCCATGGCAGATAATGTTCATCTATAAGATCCAAGGGTGCATGGCTCGTGGTATGGGATCCAAGTTCCATTCCAGCTGCCAACAGTGCCTTTATTTCCTTCTGATCCATATGTAGCCAATCCCCTATATCCTGATTGACGACAAAAAACGTTGCCTTGGCTCCATATTTTTCTAAAATCGGCAGTACAACGCTATAATTATCCTTATATCCGTCATCAAATGTCAGCGCTGCATATTTATCTACATCGGCGTTGGTTTGCAGGCGTTCTGCAAGTTGCTCAACAGTAAGCAGCCTGTAGCCCTGATCCTTTAAATATTCCATCTGCTCTTTAAAAAGCTGCTCAGGCACAAGCAATCCCTCGGGCCACTTAAAATCCCCTCCAGGCGGCTCAACAGCGTGATACATAAATATGGGTACCGCCGTCTTTTTAAATGCAGCATATTCTTCTTGCAATCTCTGGCCATTCAAATACCAGTAAACTGCCGCACCTAGAAACAACGCCAGCACCAGCAGGCCAAACCATTTTAATATTTTTTTGATCATGCCTGTTCTGGCTCCGTTTCAAGACCAAGTCCTTCAGCCAAGGTTTGTAATTTCTTTAAACGGTGGTTAAGGCCCGATTTCCCTATTCCTCCTGAATATTCTACTAATTCATTTAAGGAGGCTTCTGGGTATTTTAGGCGCAGACGGGCCGTATCCTGCAGACCTTGTGATAATTCGCCTAGACCTAAATGCTCATCCAAATATTTTATGCATACAACCTGCTTCACAGCGGCTTTTATCACCTTATTCAGATTAGCCATTTCGCAGTTCACTAAACGGTTGACGTTATTGCGCATTTCCTTTAAAATACGCACATTTTCAAATTCCATCATAGATGTATGCGCCCCTATGACGTTTAAAAACCGTACGATACGGCCACTATCTTTTAAATAAACAAGATAATCCTTTTTCCGTTCGGTAATCTTTACTTTTAGAGAAAAGGTGTTCATGTTCTTTGCAATGCACTGTGCAAATGAGCCATTGTCCGTCACCATCTCCATGTGATAATCTACTGAAGGCCGCGTTATGCTGCCACCGCCTAAAAAGGAACCTCGCAGGAAAGCACGTTTACAGCAGTGTCTGCTTAAAAGAGGATTTTTCATATCACTTTCAGCAGATAAAAGCTGCATCTCCGCCATCACCATGTTTACTCTAGCATCTGGCAGAACCTGCACCTGATAGTGGTTGTTTTTTCTCAGACGATTGGATCTTGAAACAACCACTTCTGTTTTTACCTGATAATAATTTTTCAAAAATTGCAGCACCCGCCGAGCCAAAGCGGCATTTGACGTAGAAAAATTTATTCCGGCATCGCTGCCCCTTATGACAATTGCCCCGCTCATGCGCAGGAGCCCAAGCAGCTC
>JAJQDY010000085.1 GCA_021201965.1 Phascolarctobacterium sp. | reverse complement strand
CCTGCTATCTTCCGAAGGCTCATTCCCTCTCTGTTAAGGGCTTGGATTGTGTCTCAGTCGATGTCCGTCAGATATTTCCCTTCTTGCGCTTCTCCGCATCTGTGATAGAATGTGGGTAGTCCATAGTAATTGTCCTCCTCGATAGGGTTTTGCGTGTGAACTCTATTCTACAACGGATTCAATCGCTATGGATTTTTTAACTGTTCAACTTCATTTTACAATCGGCCAAAGCTAATTTTATTATACACCAAAGGGATATTAATTAACAATTATTTTTTGCGGTACTTCTTTGCCCATCCCTTTATATTCTTCTGTCTTGCCCTTGCGACCGCAAGTCCTTCCTCAGGCACTTCCTTGGTTATGGTTGAGCCCGCAGCGACAAAGGCGCCATTTTTCACGGTAACGGGGGCGACGAGGTTTGCATTGCAGCCGATGAAGGCGCCGTCCCCGATGACTGTCCTGTGCTTGGTTTTCCCGTCGTAATTTACAACGACGGTGCCGCAGCCGATATTTATGTCCTCTCCCATATCCGTATCCCCGATATAGGAAAGATGCGGCAGTTTGGAGCCTTTGCCGACGATAGAATTCTTGACCTCGACGAAGTCGCCGATTTTAACGTCATCGCCTATGACGGTATCGGGCCGGAGGTGCACGTAAGGGCCCGCGGTAACGCAGTTTCCGACCGTGCATTCGTGGCCGTAGAGAAAGGAGAGCTTTGCGCCTTCGCCAACCTTTACATTAGAGAGGCGGACTGAGGGGCCTATTTCGCTCCCCGTGCCTATTTCAGTCTCCCCTTCGAGCCAGGTGTATGGGTAGATGGTGGTATCAGGGGCTATCTTTACCGAGCTTTCGATAAAGGTAGACGCAGGATCCATTATTGTCACCCCGTCATCCATGAACTTTTCGAGGATCCTCGTTTTCATGGCGCTTTCCGCTTCCGCAAGCTGTTTCCTGGAATTTATTCCCACGATCATTTGCGCATCGCGGGTTTCCATGGCGCGGACTTTTTCCATTTTCCCGAAAATATCCGTCAGGTAATATTCGCCCTGGACGTTATTTTTCGTTATGGTCTTTAAGGATTTGAAAAGGGCCTGGCAGGAAACGCAATAGATGCCGGTATTTATTTCCCTTACCTTCTTTTCTTTTTCCGTGGCATCCTTTTCCTCGACTATAGCCTTAAGGAAGCCTTTGGAATCGCAGATGATCCTACCGTAACCAGTCGGGTCATCCATGGATGCCGTAAGAACGGAAGCCTCGGCACCGCTTTTTTCATGCCCTTCGCAGAATTTTTTAAGTTCCTTCCCGCTAAGGAGCGGGGTATCGCCGCATAGGATGAGCACGGTCCCCTTAAATTTCTTAAGTGCGCCTTCCGCCTGCATTACGGCGTGGCCCGTGCCGTTCTGTTCGGCCTGGAGCACGATTTCCGCCCTCTCCCCCACCGCTTCTTCCACAAGCGGCGCTTCATGGCCCACGACCACTATTTTCCTTGCCGCACCAGCAGCTTCCGCCGCGTCAAGGACATGCTGCAGCATTGGTTTCCCGCATACCTTATGCAGCACCTTCGGCAATTTACTCTTCATTCGCGTGCCTTTTCCCGCAGCCAGGATTAAAGCAGTTACATCCATTTTATTTCTCCCCCGTAAGATATTTTTCCGCTATATAAAAATCAGAGGATTTATCCATATCCATGCCGATTTCCGCAAAGTCCGAAATGATGGTCCTGCATGGGAACCCTAAGATTCCCGTGACCCTTTTTTCGATATCCTCCGTGGAAAGGCGGTGGAAGATAACCTTAAATATGAAAGACCAGCCGAGCCAGGTGCAGAGGGCAAATGGGCTTTTCCTTAAGGCGAAGATTTCCTTGGCCTTCTTAAGCCCGGGCGGGATGACGACAGGATCAAGGAGCATGACATTCCCTCCCGTAAAGACGCCGTCCGTCACGGTCCCGTAGGTGCGCTGCGCATCGGGGTATCTTGAAAGCACCGCATCCCGCGGTATGACAGGGTAATAAAGTTTTGACTGCTGCCGGTCCTTTTCGCACTGGGCAAGGAAATCGTTTACGGCGCAATCCGTAAGCAGGGGCAGGTCCCCTGAAACAAAGAGGATGTAATCTTCATCCCCTAAGGCTTCCGTCGCAAGGGCAGCTGTTTCGGGAAGGTCCCCTCCCGCAGGGCAGTGCTCGACACCCGTGTACTTGGCGCCCGCAAGCATGACGCGGTTTATCCTTCCCACGGCAAGGGCGTCAAGAAGCCTGTCGATCACCTTTTTCCCGCCGATTTCCGCAAAGACCGGCATATCCGTATTGGTTATGTTTCTAAGCCAGGGGGCTTTCCCGCCGGCCAGGATTACTGCGTTATACTTTATCATTGCTCAGTGATTTCATAAGGGTCTGCTGGGCATTCTCGATATGGATCCTTGCGGCCTCCTGGGCCCCCTCCACGTCGCGGGCGGTGATGCAGTCCACGAGGATGCGATGTTCCTCGGTGGTATTTGCAAGGCGGCCCGGCTGGCTTAAGGACCTGCCGCGCATGCCTATCAGCTGCTCCCTCAGATTGCTTATGGTGTTCCTCAGGCGCACGTTCCTGCTGGCCTGATAGAGCACGTCGTGGAAAGCGATGTCCGCCTCCACTATTTTTTCCATGTTGCCCTTCTTGACATAGCCTTTTATTTCCATGAGAAGCCGGTTAAGCTCCTCTATTTCCTCATCCATTATGCGCTCCGCCGCAAGCCCTGCGGCAAGTATGTTAAGGGAAGTCCTGATTTCGTAGATTTCCGCAATATCGCGGATGGAGATATCGGCGATATATGCCCCGCGGCGGGGGATCATGGCGACAAAGCCCTCCATTTCAAGGCGCCTTATGGCTTATCTGACGTTGGTGCGCGAAACTCCCATTTCATCCGCCAGCTGGATTTTCATAAGCCTTTCGCCGGGGCTGAAGGTCCAGTCGATAATTGCCTGGCGGATGGCATCGCTGACGATGTCGCGCAGGGGCTTATAGCTTTCAAGTTTCATGGGCTTTAAGTGTCCTACCATCAGATGTCAAGCCTCCCTTTGGTAGTTGTGACGGCCCTTTCCACGTCAAACTCTTTAAGTTTATCGAAGATCCTGTCGGCCGTTTCCTTATCGTGTGCAAGGGCGAAAACGGTGGGGCCGCTGCCGCTCATCATGGCGTAATAGGCGCCCGCTCCCAGCATGGCGGCCTTTATGGACGCGATCTCCGGATGCGCGGGGATGGTAACCGTTTCAAGCACGTTCCCCATAAACGGGGTAATCGCCTTCCCGCCGTGGCGGAGATGGTCCATGACGGCCCAGGCGCAGGGCACCTGCACCACACGGGTAGGATCGTAATTGGTGTAGGCCCAGGTGGTGGAGACGGCAAGCCCTTTAGGCCGCGCGAGTATGACAAGGGTGAAGGGCATGTCTGTGACGTGGACGATTATTTCCCCGCACCCTTTCGCAAGGGCGGTGCCGCCGCCAATGCAGAAAGGCACGTCCATGCCGAGGTCCGCCCCGGTTTTTTCAAGCTCCTCCCTGGAAAGGGAAAGCCCCCAGAACCTGTTGAGGCCGCGGAGCACCGCAGCGGCATCCGTCGAGCCGCCAGCAAGTCCCGCGGAGATGAAGATATTTTTCTGGAGCTCAATGTGGACATTTGGCTCCACGCTATATTTTTCCGCTAAAAGCCTTGCGGCCTTATAGGCAAGGTTACCCTCCTTCGGCGGAAGATGGTCGCTGTCCGTCGTAAGTTCGAGCCCCTTGCCCTCCCTTATGATGACATTGTCCGAAAAATCAAGGCTCTGCATTATCATGCGCACCTCGTGGTAGCCGTCCGGGCGGTCTCCTAAGACCTCAAGGCAGAGATTTATTTTCGCATATGCTTTTTCAATGATTTCCATGTCGCACCTTCAGAAACAGTGTATACAATTATTTTATCCTGCTTTAGATTTTGCCGCAAGTTATTTACCGAAATATCTTGCCTTTTTTATTAAAAATGATACTATACTGCTTATGTAAGGAATGGATTTTTTTATGGACATCTACTTAAGGCACATTCTATACAAATCTCTAATGACGACGGCAGGGTGCTTTTTAATGGCCCGCGCCTTGAATTCATTCTACATCCCGGCAAAGATTTTAAGCTGCGGCGCAAACGGCATGTTAATCCTTGTCTATTACGGCACCGGCATCCCCATAGGCGTCACCTACATTATTTTAAACATTCCCATCTTTTTCATAGCCTATAAATACATGGACCGGGAATACACCGTGAGCACCATTTACAACATTTTGCTCTTTTCCTTCGCCGCGGATTTCTTCTCATTCCTTTCAAAGGAGATCCTGGTCCACGACATGCTTTTATCCTGCATTGCGGGCGGCGTGCTCTTCGGCATCGGCTCCTCATGCATCTACAGGGCGAGAAGCTCCACCGGCGGCCTTGACATCATAAGCGCCCTCATCCAGGGCAGGTACTCCATAAGTATCAGCACGTCAAACTTTTTATTCAACATCCTGCTCCTTGCCGTAAGCGTGTTTTTCGCGGGGCTTGAGCCCGTGCTCTACACCCTCGTCACATTCTTCGTCATGGCAAGGACGTCCAACGCCTTCACGGTGGGATTTGATTTCAAGAAAAACTTCATTATTATGAGCGACAACCCAGAGGCGATAGCGGAAGCGGTTTTCCGCAAGGTGGGCCGCGACGTCACCTATCTTGAAGGCGAAGGCGCCTACACCTACAACAAGCGCCGTGTGGTGTTCGTCGTGGCAAAGCTCACCCAGATGGCGAAGATAATGGCGGCCGTGAAACGGGTTGACCCGGACGCCTTCAGGATAATCCACGACGTGAACGATGTCTTCTGGCGCAGCTTCACGCTGAATAGTTCGTCTTCCCATGAAGATTCAAAATAGCTACCGCAAGGAATATTGAAACCATGCCGGCGACTTTTTCAAGGGTAACGGGTTCCGAAAAGAATGCGATCCCGACCGCCGCAGCGACGAAAGGCTCGATGGTTGCGATGATGGACGCGGTCCCCGCCTCCACCTTGCGCAGCCCGAAGTTATAGATGAAATAGGGAAGGAAAGTCGAAAAGAACCCGAGCCCCGCGGAGGCAGCAATTGCCGTCACATCCCATGTGGGGTCGTTGTTCCCGAAATCTGCGAGGAAGAGGGATGAAAGCAGACTGAAATAGAAGGAATACGCCGTTATGAGAGTATTGGCGTATTTTTTTACGGCAAATTTGGTAAAGATGCTGTAGAGCCCGTAGCAGAGCCCGCTCATGAGCCCGAAAATGAGCGCCTTCATGCTGAGGGTTATTTCGCTTGAAAAGACCCCTGAGATGCAGGAGCAGCCGAAAAAGGTGAGGACGAGGTCGAAAAATTTAGGCATGGTAAACTTCTCCATGAAAAGGAAGCAGGAAATAACCACCACGAAGGCTGGCGCCGTGTAAAGAAGGAGCGCCGCCACGGCAAGGGAGCTTTCGCCAATTGTTGTGAAATAGCAGGAATTGGCAAATGTAAGCCCGACGACGCCCATGCCGAGAGGCATCCAGATGTCCTTCATGCGGAACCTAAGGTCCCAGTCACCCTTATAGACGGCCCAGCCGGTAATTAAAAAAGTCGCCACCGCCATGCGCAGTGCGACGGCCTGCATGGGCGTGAACCCCTTCGATATTAGTATTTTGACGAAAAAACCGATGAAGCCCCAGAGGATTGCACCGGTAAGCACATAAAACACAGAACCACCAGAAAAAATATGCCAGACCCGGTCTGGCATTTATGTTACAAAAGTTCGTAAGCTATGATGGCGATAAGGCCGGGTATCCCAAAAAAGCCTGCAATAAGAGCCTTGATAATGGTAATATCCACGGTAAACCCGAAAACCCCGCCCACAAGGTTCATGCCCCAGAGGAACAGCACACCTATTATCCCGTTCCACACAAGGGAAAGGGACAGGGAAAAGAATTTTACCACAAGAAAGAGCACCAGGACGGCAACGACCATGGTGCCGAGTGACACGAAGGCGGAAAGCCCCACTCCTTCTGAGATTGATGCAAACATTTCCATTTTGATAATCCTTCTACATTTCCCGCCTGTTTTCAAGGGCCCGGGAAAGTGTTATTTCATCAGCGTATTCAAGATCCCCGCCCACGGGCAGCCCGTGGGCGATACGGGAGACCTTAAGCCCCATCGGTTTTAAAAGCTGCGCAAGGTAGACCGCCGTCGCCTCGCCTTCCACGTCGGAATTCGTGGCGAGGATGATTTCCGTGACCCCGTCAAGCCTCTGGAGCAGCTCCTTTATGCGAAGGTCATTAGGGCCCACGCCGTCAAGTGGCGAAAGGGAACCATGGAGCACGTGGTAGAAGCCGGTATAGCTCATGCTCCTTTCCATGGCTGCAGCATCCTGCGGCTGCTCCACCACGCAGATGGTGCTCTGATCCCTTGCGGGGTTTGCGCAGATCTCGCATTTTTCGCTATCGGTAAAATTATAGCACATACTGCAGTAACGGGCCCTTTCCTTTGCCGTAATTATGGCATCCGCAAGGGCCCGCACGTCTTCCGCCGGCATATCGATTATATGGTATGCAAGGCGCAGCGCCGATTTTGAGCCGACGCCAGGAAGGCGCCTCAGCTGCTCGTAAAGGTTAAGGATTGGTCTTATAAGTCTCATCACATACCCGGCAGCCTGATCCCGCCGGTAAGTTTGCCCATTTCTTCTTCCTTCATAGCTTCAATCTGCTTAAAGCCATCATTAACGGCGGTAACGATCATATCTTCAAGCATTTCCATGTCCTCCGCGTCAACTGCCGCAGGGTCTATTTTTATGGAAACGAGCTCATTCTTCCCGTTCACGGTAGTGCGCACGGCGCCGCCGCCCGCGCTTGCCTCAACGGTCCGCTGCTTCATTTCTTCTTCCATTTTAACCATTGCGGCCTGCATTTTCTGCACTTTCTTCATCATGCCCTGCATTCCGCCGCCTCCCGGAAATCCCCCGGGGAAACCGCCGCCCGGGAATCCGCCTTTACCCATGATTATTCCTCCCTTATTATTTCAAGTGACTCGCCGAAGGCGTCCATGACGCTTCTTACCCTTTCAGGGACGTCATCCGGCACTTTATTTACTATTTCCCCAGTGACGCAGTACAGGTGTATTTTTTTCCTGCAGGTCCTGAGGAGCGCATCTTCAAAAGCCTTATTATAGTCTTCCTTATTCATCCTGTCGCACTGGAACTTCACCCCGAATTCGACCGTGAGCACGCCATTCTTAAGGCTTACGGGGCGGCCGTTCTTTGCGCAGGAAACCATGGAATTCTTTTTTTCTTCCTTAAGTATTGCAAGGGCGGCCTGCCAGTACTCCTTTCCATCCGCCTCTTCTTCATTTTCAGAATTTTCAGGCGCGGGAAGAGACGCGTTTTCCTTTTTCTTCCTTTCAGGCCTTGCCTTTGCCACTTCTTCTTTAAATTCTTTAGATTCTTTAGATTCTTTAGATTTTATTTCAGGTTTTACATCCGCCAAAGCTTCCGCTGCGGGCGCCTTTTTAAGGGCTGCCTTTTTGATGGGCGCTTCCTTAGGCGGCGTTTCCGCACTTTCCCTCCCGGCAGGTTTCACGGGAAGGCCTACCGCAAGCTGCTCTTCCAGCCGCTCCACCCTTGCGGCAAAGTCAGCCAGGGTCCCTTCATCTCTGCAGAGGTCGAAGAAACAGAGCTCCGTCGTGATCCTTGTGCGCATGGCATCCTTAAGCTCCTTTAAGGCGGAATGGATTTTTTTCTGGGCCTCAATGATACGCGCATTGCTGAAGAGCCCTGCGACTTCTGCGAAGTTTTCCGCCGTATCCGTAAGATAGATTTCATCAAATTCCGGCGTGGTCTTATAAAGGAGTACCGCCCGCATATATCCGGCAAGCTCGGCTAAAATCTGACCTGCTTCCTTGCCATCTTCGAAAAGCCTGTTCAGATCCATAAGGACTGCTGGAAGGTTATTTTTCCCAATATTTTCTGCAATCGCCCGCGTCACTTCGCACCCGACGATTCCAAGGGTTGCGCGCACGCTTTCCGCGGTCACGTTTTTATCGACGACACTGCACTGCTCAAGGAGGCTTAAGGCATCGCGGAGCCCGCCTTCAGCCTGGATGGCCATAAGGCGCAGCGCCTCATCTTCCGCATCTATCCCGCTCTCTTCCGCCACCTTTTTCAAGTGCCCCGTTATTTCCCCGACGGTCATGCGCCGAAAATCGAAGCGCTGGCAGCGGGAATGGATGGTCGCGGGTATTTTATGGGCATCCGTCGTCGCGAGGATGAAGATGACATGGGCCGGCGGCTCCTCAAGCGTCTTAAGGAGCGCGTTAAAGGCTTCCGGCGTCATCATGTGCACTTCGTCTATGATATATACTTTGTACCTTGCCTCGACGGGGGCAAAGGCAAGCTGCTCCCTTAAGGCTTTTATCTCCTCGATTCCGCGGTTTGAAGCGGCGTCGATTTCAAAGACGTCCATAGAGGTGCCGATGGTTATTTTCTCGCAGTTGCCGCATTTGCCGCAGGGATGCGGCGTCGGCCCTTCATCGCAGCAGAGCGCCTTGGCGAGTATGCGCGCAGTACTGGTCTTGCCCGTCCCGCGTGGTCCCGAGAAAAGATAGGCATGTGAAATCCTGCCGCTTGCTATGGCATTTTTCAGTGCTGTTTTTACCGGCCCCTGCCCAACCAGGAAATCGAAATCCTGCGGGCGGAAACGGCGGTAGAGTGTTTCGTAAGCCATTATTACCTCCTGGTCCATAACACTATTATACCATAATATAAAAGGACACAGGCCATAATTTTGGCCCGTGTCCCTTCCTTTTCTTTCCCCGTAGGGCCACAGCGACAGAGCGCCCCCGCGGCACATGTCAGTATCTGCTTAAGGCTGCTTCCTCCCGGACCTGACCTGGTTCACGGTCCGTCATTGCGCGGGACTTTGCAGCTGTAGTCCTACGGGAAAAGAAGTGGCGGAGAGAATGGGATTCGAACCCACGGTACGGTTTCCCGTACACACGCTTTCCAGGCGTGCACCTTCAACCGCTCGGTCATCTCTCCGGTTGTAGTAAGTTAATGTTTTTTTAATTGTTACTTGCGGCCTCCCCTAGAGGCCGCAAGTAGTATTATACTGGCTTTTAAAAATATCGTCAAGCTTGGGATTTTTCTGTAACGTTTATAAGTTTCCCGGGGTTCAGGATAAGATTCGGATCCAGGGCCCTTTTTATGTCCTTCATGATTTCCATTTCCACTGTATCAGTGTATTCCTCCATGGCATAAAGCTTCTTATAGCCGATGCCGTGCTCGCCGCTTAGGCGGCCGCCGAGGCTATAAACGTAGGCGTAGGCTTCCTTATGGAAACGAGAGAGCTCATCCACCCATTTTTCATTGTCCATATCGCCCTTAAGGATCTGAAAATGAAGGTTGCCGTCACCCGCATGGGCAAGGCAGAAAAGCCTGAAGCTGTATTTTTTGGACATTTCGGTTAAGGTATTGATGCAGAGGGCGATTTTATCGATGGGCACCACGAGGTCTTCCGAGGTGCTCACTTTGCTTAAGGCCTTTGAACCCTCAAGGGCGTTCTTCCTTACCGTCCAGACGCGGTCATCCGCTTCCAGCACATCAGTCGCGCCGCAGGCCGTGCAGATTTCATCGAGCTTTTCCATCTTCATTTCAAGCTCGTCTTCGGAATATGTCTCGACTGTAACGATGACATAGCTTCCGTCCTCGTAATGGGGAAGCTTTATTTCCACGAAATCGCAGGCTGCCCTGACGAAATTGTTATCCATGAATTCAACGCTGGTCGGGTCAAGTCCTGCCTTAATGAGATGGGGCACCATGTTCACCGCTTTTTCCATGTCGGTAAAGATGGCGAGCATGTCAAACCTGTAAGGGCAGAGGGGCATGAGTTTCAGCGTGGCCTTGGTGATTATCCCGAGTGTACCTTCGCTGCCCATGACGAGCTGCTCCAAGCAATAGCCGGTAGAGCATTTTTTAAGCCTCTGTCCGAGCTCCACGATTTTCCCCTGGGGCGTCACTACTTCTATTGAATATACCTGATGGCGGGTCGTGCCGTAGCGCACGGCCTTATTGCCGCCGGCATTTGTCGCAACGTTGCCGCCTATAAGGCAGCTTTCGGCGCTGCAGGGGTCGCCCGCATAGAGCATCCCCGCCTCATTTGCCGCTTTCTGGATGTCGACGGTACGCGCGCCCGCTTCGACCACCATGTACATGGCTTCTTTATTAAGCTCGATTATTTTATCCATTCTTTCAAGGAGCATGACGATTCCGCCGTAAACGGGGATGGCGCCGCAGGAGACGCTGGTCCCCGCGCTTCTTGGCGTTACAGGCACCTTGCAGCTGTTCGCTATTTTCATGACCGCCGCCACTTCCTCGGTGCTGCCGGGGAGGACAACCACTTCCGGCTTATGGAAATACTTGGGGTCCGTCTCCTCGTCCGTTTTATAGCGGTCGAGGGTTTCCTCATCCGCCTCCACGTTTTCCGCACCGACGGCTTCACTGAGGCGCGCCAGGACCCCTTCCGTTACTGGATTATACCTTACCATTTTCATGCCTTCTTTCCATACTGCATATAATTACATTTTAAATATTTTGCCGGGGTTCAGGATAAGGTTCGGATCCCTGGCTTTCTTTATTTTCTTCATGAGGCCGAGCTCAACTGGATCGGTGAATTTTTCCATGTAGTCGATCTTTTTAAGGCCTATTCCGTGTTCGCCGCTCATCCTGCCGCCGATTTTATACACGTAATCATAGATTTCATTGTGGAAGGCCTCCACGCCCGTTTCCCACTCCTCATCCGTCGCATCGCATTTGGAAACAAAGATGTGAATGTTGCCGTCGCCGATATGGGAAAGGAAGCTGATAGGGAAAGAATATTTTTTGGAGATCTCGGTAACGTCCTTTATAACAACCACAACCTAATCGACGGGAACGACAATATCATCCGTCATACAGACAAGGCTTAGAAGCCAGATGCCTTCCTGGCAGTTGCGCCTCATGCTCCAGATGCAGTCATCCGCCTCAAGTACTTCGAGGGCGCTCGCTTCTTCGCAGATCTTATCCAGTTTTTCCATCTTCATATCCATCTCATCTTCCGCAAAGCATTCCACGGTAATAATGATGTAGTTGCCGTCCTCGTAGTGGGGCGCTTCCATGAATTCCGTGTACTGGGCCGCGTAGCGCACGTTCATGTTGTCCATGAATTCAAGACTGGTGGGGTTTATATCTGCGGCAAGAACCATGGGCACGAGGTCAACGGCTTTATAGGGATCGTCAAAAATAGCGAGGAGGTCAAACCTGTAGGGCGGTTTCGGAAGGAGCTTTAAGGTTACTTTCGTAATGATTCCGAGGGTCCCTTCGCTGCCTATGACCATCTGCTCCATGCAGTAACCGGTGCTGCATTTTTTGAGGCGGAGCCCGAGGTTGACGATTTTCCCCATCGTGGTAACCATTTCAAAACCGTAGACCTGATGCCTCGTCACGCCGTAGCGCACGACCTTGTCGCCGCCGGCATTCGTTGCAAGGTTGCCGCCTATGGTGCAGCCTTCAGCGCTGCAGTGGTCGCTCGCATAAAGGAGGCCATCTTCATTTTCCCTTTCCTGGATGTCGATGGTCCTTGCGCATACCTCGGCCACAAGGTAGAGAGATTTTTTATTGACCTCAAGGATTTTATCCATCCTCTCCATGAAGAGGATGATGCAGCCAAAGACGGTGCGCCGCAAGAGACGCTGGTCCCCGCACTTCTTGGCGTTACCGGCACCTTGCAGCGGTTCGCTATTTTCATGACCGCCGCCACTTCCTCGGTGCTGCCGGGGAGGACCACCACTTCCGGCTTATGGAAATACTTGAGGTCCTTTTCCTCATCCGTCTGGTAGCGCTCCAGGGTTTCTTCGTCGGTCTTTACGTTTTCATGGCCCACTTCCTTCCTTAAGGCTTCGAGGATCTTTTCCGTTACCGGATTATACTTTGCCATTTTCTCTCTTTCCTCCTTTCCTTATATTTCCTTATATATTTTTTATTGCATATATCCTTATATTTCCTTATATATTTTTTATTGCATATATCCTTATATTTCCTTATATATTTTTTATTGCATATAGAATAATTTGCCGGGGTTTAAGATCAGGTTTGGGTCCCAGGCCTTTTTTATCCTCTTCATGAGATCAAGCTCCACGGGGTTGGTGAATTTTTCCATGTAGTCGATCTTCTTGCAGCCGATGCCGTGTTCGCCGGCAAGGCGTCCGCCGAGGCTGTAAACGTATTTATATACCTCGTCGTGGAATTTTTCGACTTCCGTCTCCCACTCTTCATTCGTCACGTTGCATTTTGAAATGATCAGGTGGCAGTTGCCGTCGCCGATATGGGCATTAAACCTTACCGGGAAGGGGTATTTTTCGGCAATCTTCGAAACGTCCTTAATAACGTCCGCGATTTTATCCACCGGTACTACGATGTCGTCGGTTATGGAAACAAGGCTCTGGAGCCTTGCGGACTCCTGGCAGTTCCTGCGCATGTTCCAGATGCGATCATCCGCCTCAAGGACTTCGATGGCGCCCGCCTCGCTGCAGATTTCATCGAGTTTTTCCATCTTCATGTCCATTTCATCCTCACTGAAGCATTCCACGGTGACGATGATGTAGATCCCGTCCTCGTAATGGGGCGCCTCGGTGAATTCGGTGTACTGCGCCGTATAGCGCACATTCGGGTTATCCATGTGTTCAAGGCTGGTGGGGTTAATGTCCGCCGCAAGGATTAGGGGCACGAGGTCGACCGCCTTGTCATGGTCGTCAAAAATGGCGAGGAGGTCGAATTTATAGGGCGGTTTCGGAAGGAGCTTTAGGATTACCTTGGTGATTATCCCAAGGGTCCCTTCGCTACCCATGACGAGCTGCTCCATGCAGTAGCCCGTGGTACATTTCTTAAGGCGGGTCCCAAGCTCAACGATTTCCCCCATCGTGGTAACCATTTCAAAACCGTAGACCTGGTTTCTCGTTACGCCATAGCGCACGGCCTTCGCGCCGCCGGCGTTAGTCGCAAGATTTGCGCCGATCTGGCAGCTGTCTGCGCTGCAGGGGTCGCCCGCGTAAAGGAGCCCCTCTTCATTAGCCTTCTGCTGGATGTCGATAGTCTTGGCGCCTGCTTCCGCAATAAGGTAAAGTGATTTCTTGTTAAGCTCGATTATTTTATTCATACGCTCCATGAGAAGCACGATGCCGCCACAGACGGGGATGGCGCCGCCCGCAAGGCTGGTGCCACCGCTGCGCACCGTTATGGGCACGTTGTATTTGTTGCAGAGTTTCACTACACACGCAACTTCCTCCGTATTTCCGGGGAGCACCACCGCTTCAGGCATATGGAAGCGTCTCGGATCAGTTTCCTCATCCGTCTGGTACTTTTCGATTTTTTCCTTTTTCGTAAGCACATGTTCACTGCCGAGAATCGCAGAAAGCTCCTTCAGCATTTCATCATTGACTTTGGCGTACTCTTTCATGAAGCATCCTCTTTTCCGTGATTTCTAGAATTTGCATAACTAACATAATAATTATATAACAAAAACTGCTTTTTGTCTTATAAAAAAACTGCCGCCGGCTTTTAAACCGGCAGCAGCGTAAAATATTGCTGGCTTACTTTCAGTCAACCTTTTCCACTTCCCCGCCTTCTTCTTTCCCTAATACTTCCATGAACTGCTCCCAGGTTATGGTTTCATGTTCAAGGAGGAAAGCGGCTAGGTCATCAAGTTTCTTCCTGTTATCCGTCAGGATTTTCCTTGCCTTTTCGTGGGCTTCCTTAATGAGGGCAAGGACCTTCGCATCAATCTAAGCCGCCGTTTCCGTACTGCACTGGATCGACGCGTCACCGTCAAGGTACCTGTTGCCGACGGTTTCCGTCGCCATCATGTCAAATTCATCCGTCATTCCAAGCCGCGTTACCATGGAGCGGGCAATCTTCGTCGCCTGCTCGATATCATTTACGGCACCGCTTGTTATGAAACCGAAGACGATTTCCTCGGCGCTCCTGCCGCCTGTTAAAGTAACAAGCTTATTAAAGAACTCCTCTTTTTTCATGAGCACGGAATCATTTTCGCTGATCTGCAGGGTGTAGCCGAGGGCCCCGTTGGTGCGCGGGATGATGGTTATCTTATGTACCGGCGCGCTGTCCTTCTGCTTTGCCGCAACGATGGCATGGCCGATTTCGTGGTAGGCGATTACTTTCTTCTCTTCAGTGGAAATTACGGCTCCCTTCCTCTGGTAGCCTGCAATTACGACTTCGATGGATTCGTCAAGATCTTCCTGGAGCACCCTGTCCCTGTTCATCTTTACGGCGCGCAGGGCCGCCTCATTGACGATGTTGGCAAGGTCGGCGCCGGAGGCGCCTGCAGTCGCACTGGCAAGGGACGTGAAGTCGGTATTGGAGCCCATCTTTACGTCCCTTGCGTGGACGCGAAGGATGGCCTCCCTTCCCTGCATGTCAGGAAGTTCGACGGGCACGCGCCGATCAAAACTGCCTGGGCGCAAAAGTGCCTTATCGAGGGTTTCCGGGCGGTTAGTTGCGGCAAGGATAACGACGCCCTTACTGCCGTCAAAGCCGTCCATCTCGGAAAGTAGCTGGTTAAGTGTCTGCTCGCGTTCATCGTTGCCGCCGAATTTTCCCGTGTCGCGGGTTTTGCCGATGGCATCTATCTCATCTATGAAAACTATGCAGGGCGCCTTTTCCTGGGCCTGCTTAAAGAGGTCGCAGACGCGGGCAGCGCCCATCCCGACGAACATTTCTATAAATTCACTGCCGCTTATGGAAAAGAATGGGACCTTCGCTTCCCCCGCAATAGCGCGGGCAAGCAGCGTCTTGCCGGTACCCGGAGGCCCTACGAGGAGCGCGCCTTTCGGCATGTTCGCACCTATGCCCTTATATTTTTCCGGCACGTGGAGGAAATCAACAAGCTCCATGAGCGCCTCTTTCGCCTCATCCTGCCCGGCAACGTCGGCAAAGGTCTTCCCGGTCTGGGCCTCGACGTAGATCTTGGCGTTACTCTTGCCGAAGGTCATGGCGTTGCCACCGAAGCGGCCGCCCATATAGCGCATGATGAGCTGGCCTATGGCAAAAAAGATACCGATTGGCAGTATCCAGTTCATGAAGAAATTGACTATGGGCGAATTTTCCCTCGGGATTACCTGGGAAAACTCCACCTTGCTCTTTATAAGCCTGTCTACAAGCTGCGGGTCCTCGATTCTTCCCGTGACGAAGATTTTCTTATTATTATCTTCCGCAGCGATTTTCGTATTCGTTATTTCAACCTTTGATACATTGCCGTCATCCACCATAGTCAAGAACTGCCCGTAGGATACCTCCTGCACCTTCGGCGAAAAGAACATGGGCCCGATGACCGTGTTTATGACAAGTATTACAAGCAGGATCACGCCGTAGTAATAGAGCATTGACCTCTGCTGGGGCTGTTTACCGTTACACACAAAAACATCTCCTTTTTCTTATCTTTTCTTCCATATATAATATGGAAGCCATTTTCATAATAAGATTATACCTTCTAAAGGTGCTTCTGGCAAATGGGAAATTTTTCCCTTTCCTTAAAGAAGCGCACAGCGGCGCCGTTTCACGGAAAAGACACCAATAAGAATTCTGTATACATGATATGTTGGTGTTGAAAAGAATTTAAGTTTTCTATACAATTAAAGACGTGGGAAATTTTAGGAGGTATATATAATGGAAAAAATTAAAACAGTGCTTGTCGCAAACCGCGGCGAAATTGCCATAAGGGTTTTCCGTGCCTGCCATGAGCTGCGCATAAGGACCGTTGGCATCTATTCAAAGGAGGATACCTTATCCCTGCACAGGAACAAGCCTGACGAAGCATACCTTGTAGGCGAGGGTAAAAGCCCCACCGAAGCGTATCTTGACATAGAAGGCATTTTAAAGATTGTAAAGGACCATAACGTGGACGCCATTCATCCGGGTTACGGTTTCCTTTCCGAAAACAGTGATCTTGCAAGGCGCTGCAAGGAGGAAGGGTTTATCTTTATAGGCCCCGAGGTCGAACACCTTATTATGTTCGGCGACAAACTTAACGCGCGCAAACAGGCGGAGCTTGCAGGAATTCACATGATCCCAGGGAGCAACGGCACCGTTTCAAGCGTCGAAGAAGTAACGAAATTCGGCAAAAAATACGGCTACCCCATTATCATTAAAGCCGTAAACGGCGGCGGCGGACGCGGCATGAGGGTCGTAAACTCAGCCGAGGAAGTTCCCGTTGCCTACAGCATGGCAAAAAGCGAAGCCAAAAAGGCTTTCGGCAACGACGATATATACCTGGAAAAATATCTCCTCGACCCGAAACACATTGAGGTACAGGTCCTCGGCGACAAGCACGGGAACCTGGTGCATCTTTTCGAGCGCGACTGCTCCGTGCAGAGGCGCCACCAGAAACTCGTTGAAATCGCCCCCGCGTTTTACCTTCCGAAATCGCAGAGGAAAGCCATCTGCGACGCAGCTGTAAAGCTTATGAAAAACGTGCGCTATATTAGTGCCGGCACGGTTGAATTTCTCGCAACTGGCGACGGGAAATTCTATTTCATAGAAGTAAACCCCCGCATCCAGGTAGAACATACGGTAACCGAGGAAATTACTGGCATAGACATTGTCCAGGCCCAGCTACTTATAGCTGAAGGAATGACCCTGGAAGAAATCGGCATCCCGAAACAGGAAGACTTAAAGCCCATGGGTCACGCCATCCAGTGCAGGATTACGACGGAAGACCCGGCCAACAACTTCCTGCCTGATACGGGAAGGCTCATTGCCTACAGGTCGGGCGGCGGCTTCGGCATAAGGCTTGATGGAGGCAACGCATTTACGGGCTCAGTAATAACCCCGTATTATGATTCGCTCCTTGTTAAAACAACCACCTGGGGGCTTACCCATAAGATTGCCATAACGAAGATGATAAGGTGCCTCCGCGAATTCCGTATCCGCGGCGTCAAGACAAACATCCAGTTCCTCCAGAACGTGCTTTTAAACGAGCATTTCGAAAAGGGCGACTACACGACGGATTTCTTGGACAAGACACCGGAGCTCTTCATTTTCCATGAAGCGCAGGACCGCGGCACGAAACTTTTAAACTACATAGGCAACATTTCGATAAACGGCTACGCCAATACCGGCGTACAGCCGAAGCCGGATTTCCCGCATCTTGCAATACCTGCGCCGTTTAAGGGGCCATTCCTCAAAGGCGCGAAAGCGGTACTTGATGAGAAGGGGCCTGAAGGCCTTGCAAAATGGGTCAAGGAGCAGAAGGAAGTTCTTATATGTGACACCACATTCCGTGACGCACACCAGTCCCTCTTTGCCACAAGGCTCAGGACCAAGGACATGTTAAATGTCGCATCCCAGACCGCGGGAAGGCTCCCCGGACTCTTTTCCTTCGAGTGCTGGGGCGGCGCCACATTTGACGTTGCCTACAGGTTCCTTGACGAAAGCCCCTGGGAGAGGCTTGAAAAACTCAGGGAAGCTGCCCCGAACATTCTCCTGCAGATGCTGCTGCGCGGTGCAAACGCCGTCGGCTACACCAGCTATCCAGACAACGTGGTAAAGGAATTTATAAGGCTCGCCGCTAAAAACGGCATTGACATATTCAGGATTTTTGACAGCCTAAACAGTATCAACAATATGAGGCTTTCCATAGAAGCAGTAAATGAATCGGGGAAAGTCGCAGAAGCGGCCCTCTGCTACACGGGGGATATTCTGGACCCCTCAAGGGATAAATATAACCTTAAATATTACGTAGACATGGCAAAGGAACTCAAGAAGGCCGGCGCGGACATCATCGCCATAAAGGACATGGCAGGACTCCTAAAGCCTGAAGCATCCTACCGGCTGGTAAGCGAGCTTAAGGACCTTGACATTCCTGTGCACCTGCACACCCACGAAGGAAGCGGCAACGCCATTTATACCTATGCGAAGGCCATAGATGCGGGAGTAGACATTGTGGATACCGCAATGAGCGCCATGAGTGCGGGCACCAGCCAGCCGAGCGGGGCAAGCCTCTGCTACGCACTTACCGGGCACCCGAGGAAGCCAAGCCTTGACGTTGATTTCATGAACGAACTCTCCCGCTACTGGGAGACGGTCCGCTCATATTACAAAGCCGCGGACAAGACGGAAAACTTCCCGAATCCCGAAGTCTACATGCACGAAATGCCTGGCGGGCAATATACCAACTTAAAGCAGCAGACGCAGGCGCTGGGACTTATGACCCGCTGGGATGAAATAAAGAACATGTACCACAGGGTATCCATAATGTTCGGCGACCTCATTAAAGTAACTCCGTCATCGAAGGTAGTCGGTGACATGGCGCTTTTCATGGTGCAGAACGAGCTTACGGAAGAAGACGTTTACGCAAAAGGATCCGTCCTTGATTTCCCGGCATCCGTCGTGGAATTCTTTGAAGGACGCATCGGTATACCATACCAGGGCTTCCCGGAAAAACTCCAGGAGATTGTCCTTAAAGGAAAGAAGCCGCTAAAGGCAAGGCCGGGCGCGGTTCTCCCGCCGGTGGATTTCGGTGACGTAAAGAAGAGGCTAAGGGATCTTGAAACGCCAACCACAGATGAAGCGGTAATTTCCTACTGCCTCTATCCCAAGGTTTTCATGGACTGGACAGAAAGACAGCACAGGTACGGCAATGTTTCCATTCTGGATACGCCGACCTTCTTCTTCGGCATGAAGAAAGGCGAAGAAATTGCCGTTGAAATCGAGCAGGGAAAACTTCTCGTGATTAAACTGGAATATATTTCAGAGCCCAACGAAAAAGGCATGAGGACGGTATCCTTTGAATTTAACGGACTGGTCCGCGAGATTGAAATCAAGGACCGGAACATTAAGGCTACCGTAAAGAGCAGGAAGAAGGCCGACCGTTCCAAAGTCGGGGAAATCGGCGCATCGCTTTCAGGCTCCGTTATAAAGGTACTTGCCCAGAAGGGCCAGGGCGTGACGAAAGGAACGCCGCTTATAGTAACGGAAGCCATGAAGATGGAGACGACGCTCTCAGCCCAGGTAAACGGCATAGTAAGCGCCGTGCACGTTGCGGAAGGCGACAGGATAGAAAGCGACGACTGCCTCATGGAAATAACGGTAAACTCCTGAACTTAAGGGGCCTGCGAAAAAGCAGGCCCCTTTCATTTTAATATGTTATAATAGATATACTTTATAATTAAGGAAAAAAAAATGGAAAAAATGACAAGCATCCTATCCTATGTAAAAGCGCATATCGTAAGGGGACGTTTCACGGGGGACACCCTCCCTGATGACCCGTCTCCTGCCATACCCCGTCCCTTAGGCGAAGCGGACGCTAATTTTTATGCGACGGAAATCCCGCCTGACATCCAGGGGGCGAGGAAAATCGTCAAATCCTTCAGGCAGTTCATGGCCATCCCGGCAGCGGCTTCAAGGAAGCTTCTTTACAGGCATCTTTCCTCGTCATTTTTCGCTTCAATATGTGACCCTTTAATTTCAGATCTCCAGATGATGAAACTTGACGAAAAAAAGCTCCTTGATTTTGCGGAGGAGCTGCTTTACCTTTCGCCTAACCGCGAGCCCGTGAAATTTGCCATAATCCTTTTTTCCATTTTTGAAATTAAAACGGTAAGGAAAAAGAAAAAGCTCTGGCGGGATCTGGTGGATCTGGCAAAGTGCGAGGAATTCACCTATTTCTTTTTCAAGGCATTCGGCGAAGCAATCCCCCAGAGGGATATCTGGAAGATTCTCCGCGCAACGCGTGGCTGGGGCAGGATCTGCGCACTGAATTTCGCATGGTTCACGACAAGGGAAAAACAGGTTTGGCTCATAAGGCACGCCTGGGACCTTGAAGTAGAATACCCGCCCATTACGGTAAAAATGATTATAGATTCAAGGCTCGGCGAAGTCCTTGCGAAAGAAGATATAAGCCGAAGCCTCTACCGCGGCGCAGAACTTATCCTGAACGGGTTCCTTGTGCTTCTTGACCAGCACACGCCGGAAACCATTGAGGCCCACTGCAACGTGAGGCTTATAAACCTGCCGAAAACTTTAACCGACTTCCTGCGCCATGCGAAAAAATACGCCGTAAGGCCTGAGGAACTCAGGGAAATAACCGTCATGAGATCCCTCCTCCAGAGGCTTTCCGAAAAACCGTTCCTCATAACTCCGAACGAATGTAATGTCCTCATTGCGGAGTGTGACGCGCTTATCTACCAGAAGGACTGGACGGAGGAAATAACGAAAGGCCTTTTCAAAGGCGGCAGGGTAAACTATGCCATCTGCGATTTCGCAGACGGGCTCGGGATAGACATCTGGCCCGAGCTTTTCAGGTACTATAAAAAGCATCCCGGGGATACTGCTGTCCTACCATTCCTTTTTGTTGAAGATGAAGGAAGGAATGACATGACCCTCCAAGCGGTAACGAAAAATTTAAGTTCCTATATGTATGATCCGGACGCACTTATGGCGCCGCTGCATTATTTAAAATACCATCCGGGGAAAGGGACCGACATTGTCATTACGGCGCTCCTTTCTTCCTATGACCTTCCAAGGGGGGCGGCATGCACCATTTTAACGGACTGGGGTCCGGTGTATCTTACAGTCCCCATCAGGAACGCATTAAAAAAAGCGCGCGAAATGAGCCAGCATCCTGCAATACACCAATGCATCGACTCCCTTCTCGCGGGCGATATGGAGTTTTTATAAAGAGTACATTTCCCTAGCAAGTTTTATGGCAGTTTCCGTCTTAAAAATTTTACCGACGGTTTCTGCCATTTTTTCTTTTGGCAGATTATCCTCGTAAAAATTTACCAGGAAATCCGCTTCAACTAAAATTTGGTAATCGGCGCCTTCAATATTGTCATAGGTATGGTGATGGGCAACAAGGTCGCAGAGTCTTTTCGCGTCTTCTTCCGTGAACCCGAAGAGAAGTTTTTTTGCTGCGGCAGATCCTTCCGCTTCCTGCATTTTGCCGTCGCATTTCCCGTATTTTTCTTCAGCAGGTTTTATACCGCAGTCATGGACGAGGGCCACGGCTTCCAGAATGAAAAGAGTTTTATCGTCAAGTTTTTCTTTCCTGCGAAAATTGCAAGTGTAAGTTGAACACATCCGTGTAAAAGTTTAATAGAGTCCA
>JAJQDY010000047.1 GCA_021201965.1 Phascolarctobacterium sp. | reverse complement strand
TGGACTCTATTAAACTTTTACACGGATGTGTTCAACTTGCACTTGCAATTTTCGCTTTTTTATTATCACGCCCGCTTAGTAAATATTTTAAAAAGATCTGTCTTCTCTTCTGCCATAAAACTATATCCAGGCGCCCTTTCTGCAGCCAAATCCCTAGCAGTTTGCAAATCATGAAACACATCCCACTTTGCCGCCACCAGTGATTTACCCGTCAAGCGCAACAAATAAGCTGGATGAAAAGTTGCAATACAGTCGAAGCCCTGCTTTGTTTTAAACCATTGCCCACTATCCCGGGTAATGCGCATGTCAGGATTTCCTAGATAATGCATGGCAACTCCGCCCAATGCCACAATAACCTTTGGCTGAAGGATATCCAGTTCCCTATCTAGCCACTGACGTGCGCAAAAATTCGCTTCTGCAAGATCATGTGTTCTATCGCCTTTAGGCCGGCATTTTATAACATTAGTAGTAAGTACCCGGTCACGGGTCATTTTAGCTGCCCATAGGGCCTTATCAGGCAGTTGTCCTGAAGGACCAATCAAAGGGCAGCCATATTCATCATCAACTACGCCAGGACCTTCTCTTACAAAAACTATCGAACTATCGGGATTGCCAAACCAGCCCACAAGGGCAATGGCATCATGATGCCATTTACATTTTTTACATTCTAAAAGTTCATGCTCAAATTCATTTAAATTCAAAACACTGCTCCCTCATTATCTATTGGCAGTAGCGAAAGTTACCTATACTGCGTAATTACTGGTATTTGCTCTCCAAGTGCATCCCTGGCCTGCAGAAAATTTTCACCTGTTACCTGTATATACCCGGATTCTGGTATAATTTTCTTCGCAAAATAGCCCATAGTTATCATCTTTCCATTGGTATCAAACAACCCCTGTCCAAGAACAATATATGAATATTCTTCATTGGGTACTTTCTGCGTGTCTATATTGCAGGCCAGCATGTACTTTGCACCAGTTTCCCTGCTCAGTCGTAATAATTCATCCTGCGGTAATTCAGTAAGACTCTGGTCCATAATTACGTATGATGGCAAAGAATTTTTATAGCAGCCGGTTATAAATCCCTTTAAATTAGGAATATATTGATTTCCAGACAAGCCCTTACCTTCTTTTACCCACACTGCCACCAGCGGCTTCCCTTCTTCTATATTTTTATCAGACCTCAACTGTATAAGACCAGCTTTTGCTGCAGAAGTTGCGGCATTAAAGTATTCATTAACACTATGATCAAAATAGAGCGCCATAGCATGCTGAATATTGCTAACTTTCGTAGATAAATCATATTTATAATGTTCGCCAAACTGTTTGTATACGCTAAAAAACGTCTGCATGCTTCCTGGAATAGGATCAGCCTCATTTGTGACACGCAGTAAATTTATCTTATCACCATACTTATCTACAAAGACTTTATTTCCAATAGCTGGAGCGCCAAAAGTGATAACAGTGAATTTTTCTTTAGGCATACCGAGTCTGGCCAGTCTTTCTCCTAACAAGGTTGCAGCAGCTCCTCCCAGACTGTGTCCTGTTATTACCAAAAAGCATTTTTGTTTTCTGCCACTTCCTCAAATACACTTTTAAGATTATCATTTTCGTCAACAGCAGCCTTAAGTACAGAATCCACATAACGGTTGAAACCCTTGTGAACATCAGGCATATTTTCCTCTACATTGTCTTCGGCATATCTCCTCATTGATAGCAATGTATCTACTCCATGAGGAACCTGCCCAGTATTTAAATCAATATCCTAATCCTTTTTAGTGACACTGCCTCTGAAAATTACCAGATAAATTTCCTTATCTACATCCTCAAAGTAATTATGCGCTACGGCAAAATTTGACTCAATGACCTCGTTAATTTCCCTGTATGGAATAATCTGCCACCCATAGTCACGCAGATAACTGAATTCAGAAGAATTATCAGGTGTATATACCCCAAGGCAGGACGCTGCTGCCAACGAAACAAAATATGCACGAATATAGTCATTCCGTATATTCTCTGGTCCATCGGCATAGACAGAAACCGATTGAAAACAATGCATTAATACCAGCAAAATTCCCAGTAGAATTTTTTTCATAAGTGTACCTCCAAGTTGGAATTTCTGTTATTATTATAAGCTACTTACATTAAAAATACAAAATCTTGCTGGCGGAAATAAAATAAATTATTTTCCAGATTAAAGATGATTGATTAGTACCCAAAAGTAGCAAAATTAAGTTTTTTTAATCATTAATTTACTATTACATAACAAAAACTCATAAAGCCGTTTTGGTTACTTACCAGATACATCTTAAGAGAATTATATTATTCTACATAACTTTAATTTTTAAATTCACTATAGTGGCCTTTTGCTAGTTCCGTGTCCCATAATATTTACATGGAAACTGCAACTACAAACCATAAACAAAAAATTTACAAAGCAATAAAATTTCTTTAATCAGTCCCTGCCTTCAGTTTTTTACTAAATTCCGATGCCCAACTATTAATTATGCGAGCATAAACGTCTTTTGATTTTGTATGCTTGAATGTCATTCTATCATCAATGCGATCCCAAACTGTCATATTTTCTGTAAGAGTATATACATGTACACTTCCATATATAACAGGGAAATACTGACCTCTCACATATTGCGGTGTAGTACCGTAAGTAGTTACTGTACCGTTCCCATACGGAGTAGTCACTAAAGCAGAAGTAGTAGATGGTGCATTTACGAAGTATCCATCATGACATAAGGTTTTTTATCATAAGCTAGGACATAAACTTCAACTACTAAATCATGGTTTTTTTAAATATAATCACGAATCATTTCATTCGCTTTAACAGGATCTTTTCTGCTTATTTCTTTCAAATCTATGTTATTTCTTTCCATTTCTGCTATAACATCACTCCATCCATATAGATCCCGTCCAGTTCGTTGTAATTTAGCAGAAATCTCTCGCATTTTTTGTGCAAAAATATCTTTTACTTCCAATTCAGAAATTTCATTAACAGAAGCAGGACAGTTAAGTGATACGCCAATTTTATTCGGCATTGAAAAATCGTAGACTTTGTCTATCCATTCTTGTTTGCTTGCATGAGTAATAGCATTACAACAAAGTAATATTGATACTAGTATTAAAATGCATAAATTTCTTATATCAAAACTCCTTTTTAAATTCACACCCAACAGACAAACATTTAATTCAGTCGTCCCGAGGCAGATAGCAAAATATGCTGAAAACTAAGAAAAATAGTGACCCAAAATAAAATACCTCCAAAACAAATAAATTTAGTCATATAATTTATCTGCTCTGGAGAATTATGTAATAGGCATTAGCATAGTTTAATGGATGATTATACTACCTATCTCGTTATTTAGAAACTTCAGCAAGCACTTCCTGAGTTAAGTCTTTACCCCCAAACAGCATAGCGTTACTATTAACCACATTGGCAATGCCATTACGTTTGGCTACAGTTTCAATTGCTTTTCTGATTTTTTTATTAAGAGGCTCGAGCAAATCCTTTTGGCGTTTAGCGATTCTTTCTAATAGTTTTTCATACAAAGCTTTTTTGCCATTATCATCTAGAGATCCTGACTTGCTTTCAAATTCCTGCTGTGCCTTCTGCTCCTCTAACTCCACAGCGCTCATTGCTGAAGCATAGTCTGGATAACTACTTAAAAGCTGTTGCATATTTACGACACCAATTAAATCTCCCACATCAGCCGCAGAAGCTATACCGCACACACCAAAAGCTACAGCTATTACCAATATAAATGCCAAAATATTTTTTTTCATCGTTTTTTACTCTCCTTAATATTTTCTTTAAAAACTGTAAAATATTAAATACAAACTATCATAACAGTAATTATACTCTACTTAGAATTACCTGGTCAATAATATTTACAACCTAACTAGTCTTAGCAGACACATGTATAATAATTTAAAATATGTCTATGCTACTACTCATTATTCAAAATATGTGGAATACAATCCTTAATATCTAACAATTTATTTATTTTTATAAATAAATCATAGGTGTTACCTGTTAAATACGGACTACATTGACAGCTTGTTCTCCGCGTTAGCCATGAACAATATCAAACTCCACAGCTTGCCCTTCCTCCAGTGTTTTAAAGCCGTCAGCCTTAATAGCTGTAAAATGTACAAATACATCTCCGCCGCCTTCCAGCTCAATAAAACCATATCCTTTTCATGCATTAAACCACTTTACTTTACCAGTCATACTACAGCCCCCTATAAATAGAACTTGAACTTATCAAAAACATGTTTATAATGCACATTATATCTCATAACAAATAAAAAATAGTATGTTTACAAAATTTTAAATTGCATTTTCACATATCTTTGCACCGGAATGCACCTCTACACATCGCTAACTTTTTCTTGTGGCTGAGTTTTTTTATAAAACATTCCCGCTTCAGCGCAGTTTCTTTGTCAGGCACCTCTTCACTATATACCAGTGCTAGAGGCCCGCGCCCTCTTGTATATTTGGCTCCTCTTCCTTGTCTGTGCATCTCCAGACGACGGATAAGATTATTAGTCCATCCGGTATATAAGCTGCCATCGTTACAAAGCAACATATATACAAACGCGGCCATTCTATTTAACTACCTCTACTTTTTCCATTATAATAGCTTCTTTCGGACGATCCTGAAAATCAGTGACTACGGATCCAATCAGCCGCACTATTTCCATTCCTTCCACAATACATCCAAAAATTGCATGGTGACCGTCCAGCCATGGTGCTGATGCCAGAGTAATAAAAAACTGACTGCCCCCGGTATTTGTACCGGCATTAGCCATGGACAGAATACCTTCATCGTCATGCTTCAGACCTTCGCCAAATTCATCTTTAATCATATATCCTGGGGCACCTCTTCCAGTACCTGTAGGATCACCACCCTGAATCATGAAGTCATCAATAACACGATGAAAAATAATACCATCATAAAAGCCCTTATCAGTAAGTTCAATAAAATTTCGGGCAGTAAGAGGAGCTTTATCTTCAAATATTTCGGCTACAAACGTGCCCTTATTGGTTGTAAATTTGTTTCTTCTATTTTCGGCCATCACATGTACGTCCCAAATTACTTAATATTATTTAATTACGCCGTCTTTTTTTGCAAAACACAAATAAACAGATAAGCACCGCAGCCGATAGCCGCCATAGTTGCAGGCATTAAAGCAAGAGCCTGGCTGTCTCCCTGGAAGAAAGACATCGAAAACATGATAAGTATAAATGCTCCCTGCGCTGCCTGCAAACGCCTGGCGTTGATGCGTCTTCCGTCTTTATATCCCTTAAATTTAGTTTCAAGAGACAACCGAATTTCCGGCAAAAATAATATAAAAGCAATACATATGATACCAAGATAAATCAAAGACAGATCATGCTCCGCGATTATTGGAATATATTTCGCCACAGCAGCGGCACCAGCTAACGATAATCCTGCCAAATAAAGACTTCGGGAATACCCGTCGGAAAGCTGACTTTCCAAAGCATAAGCAGCTCCAGTCGCCATTAGATATAGCCAATATCCATTTATCCCTAACCAAAGGGCTGTACCAATAATAATAATATTATCGCCAACGCGGTGTCTATCACCAGAAGTTCTAGTTAGCATGCGCAAAAGAAATAGGAGCCAAAACATTACCAGTATATTCCCCTGCCCAAGGAAAAATGAAGTTATGGCCGTAAGAATCCCGCCAATAATGCCACCGTATGTCCTATCCGGATCAAGCTCTTTGGCAATAACAAAGGAAAATAGACACTCTAAACCAGCACCTACTCCCTTCAGTAACATATCATAAAAAGATTCCCCTTGTACCAAATTCCATAATACTACGGCAACTCCGGATAAAGCACTGCATAACATGGCAAATCTGGTAATGTTATCAGAAATGTCCAATGGTCTCATCAATCCCAAATAAGCATCTATGCCTGTAGGATCCGGCGGCTGATATCCAGCATATTTATTGCTTTTTCGTGACATAGTATCATTCCTATCTCAAAAATTATGCTCTTTCAATAAATTATAACATAAAAGATAATCTAAGTGTTCTTTCATTTAATTAATACGACATTTGCACCTTGATATTTAAAAAATTAGCAGCATGCAATTCTTCAAGCATCTGCAGAAACCATGAATTTCTTATAGCTGTTTATTTGTCTTTAAAATACCACAACAGCAATGGTGGCATCAGTAAATTAATTGACAACAATCGCATCAACTGATAAGTGAGAATAATAGAAACATCCTCTCCCATACTCTTACCGGATAGTGACATTTCTGCTATACCACCTGGAACCATAGCCAAAAAAGCTGTGATCAAGGTAAATCCGTAGCGAGCCGATAAACTATAAGCAACCCCTATGCTAATAATTATCAAAATAGCTGTTCCAATAACTGTAAGCGGCAATAAGGTTTTTGTCTGCGATATTTTACCAACATCTAAGAGTTACCCTACATACAATCCAATACTTATTTGTGCCGGAGCCATTAACATGGCTGGAACGGGTTGCAAATCTCCTGCTAATACTGAGAAAATCGCCGTTACTAAAATAGAATCCAAAAGTTGCGGCGTTGGCAGATGCAGTTTCCTTGCCATAAAGACACCTAAAATTGTCAACGGAATAAATATAAGCCAATGTATACCGCCATGATTAGGCATAGCGATACTACTTCCCATTACATGTGCATCCAGACAGTAGACAACCAGAAATGGTACTGAAATAACCACGCCAAGAAGTCGGATAACCTGCATTACCATAACCACATTAGGATTAGCGCGCGGATCCTCTTCCGACATCAGCATCATAAGGGTAAGCCCACCTGGCAACATTCCCATAACACAACTCTGCAAATTAAATTTAGTACATCTATTAATTGCAACCGCTAAAATAATACTGACACCAAGCGCTATGAGCGTCGCTTTCACAACACCAGCTATTTCATTCAAAAAATTATTTCAAGTAGCAGCACTAAAAGTAGAACCTAGACCATACCCGCCAACCATTAGTCCATAACCTCTCCAACGCCGCAGCCAGTCAAAGTGCATCCGACTTATAAAAGTTTTACAAAAAATAGCCGTCAGCATTCCACCCATCAGAAAAGAAATGGGCAATCGCAATTTTACAAGTACGCTTCCTGCACAAGCAGCCATGAGAAATAGTAATAACCTATTACGCATCTTTAGAAACCATTATTAAGCATCATTGTACAAAATTTCCATTATTCTCGCAATTAATTCTCCCCGCATACTATGCTGAGTGGCTGAATAACTTATGATTTGTCCTTCGTCCAACTTAAGTTCACGTTTAAATAAAGCCTTCTGCGCCATAACTGCATTTTTTGAAAGCTTATCGGCCTTAGTTAACACAATTTGTATATTTAAACCGCAATCCAGCAACCACTGATAACATTCAATATCATTTTTCAATGAATTATGCCGAATATCAATCAACTGGCAAACCAGCTCAAGATTATGACTGCCTGTTAAATATTTCCTTATGAATCCTGACCATTGTCCCTTATTGGTTTTATTTGTCCGGGCAAATCCATATCCAGGCAAATCTACTAAATAAAATTGTATCCTCTCTTCCGTTGCTTCAATTTTGCGTTTAGCTTCCAATTCGTAAAAATTAATGGTTTGTGTTTTTCCAGGAGTACCGCTTACTCTTGCCAGGCCATTTCGACGACACAAAGAATTAATCAGCGAAGATTTACCTACGTTACTGCGTCCTATAAAAGCCACTTCCGTTAATCCTGTGGACGGATACTGGCTGGCATGCACGGCTGAGGTTATATATCGAGAATGAATTATATCCCAGTTGCCGTTAATCATCTTTTTTCTCCAGAGTCAATTTTAAAACCTCATCCATATGCCGGACAGGAACAAATTTCGTTTCTTTACGAACGTCAGCAGGTACATCTTCCAGATCTTTTAAATTACGCTCCGGTAACAGGATTATTTTAATCCCGTAGCGATGTGCGGCAAGTATCTTTTCTTTTATCCCGCCTACTTGCAACACCTGTCCGGACAAAGTAATCTCACCTGTCATAGCTAATCCTGCTTTAACACGTTGTCCTGTCAGAGCTGAAACCATTGCTACCACCATAGTGATACCAGCCGAAGGTCCATCTTTTGGTATCGCACCTTCCGGCAAATGAATATGAATGTCTTTAGTTTCGTAAAAATTACCTTTTAGTCCCAGTTCACCAGCCCGACTACGGATATATGTGTATCCAGCCTGAGCCGACTCTTTCATGACATCTCCCAATTGCCCTGTAAGGGTCAAGTTGCCTTTACCTCCGCAAACCAAAACTTCAACACGGAGCAATTCGCCACCGACACTAGTCCAAGCCAGCCCAGTGCAAATGCCTACTTCAGAACTTTTATTAATATCTTCTTCCATGAATATAGCTGGCCCTAAATATTTATCAATATTTTTATCTGTAATCTTGGCTGCCGTAACTTTCGTCATAACAAATTTATAGGCAATCTTTCGGCAAACAGCTGCAATTTTACGTTCTAAATTGCGCACTCCTGCCTCACGTGTATAATCACGAATAATACGCCTAATAGCCAGCTCGCTAAATGAAACCGAAGCTTTTTCCAGTCCATGCTGTATGCGTTCCTTTGGCAGCAAATGCAAGACCGCTATTTTAACTTTCTCCTCATCGGTATAACTGGAAAGCTGAATAACTTCCATTCTATCTAACAGTGCTGCTGGAATAGTTTCTACCGTATTTGCAGTCACTATCCAGAATACATTGGATAAATCAAATGGAAATTCAATATAATGGTCACTGAAACTGCAATTTTGCTCAGGATCAAGCGCTTCCAGCAATGCGGAAGCCGGGTCACCGCGAAAATCAGCAGACATTTTATCTACTTCATCCAACAGAAAAACCGGATTCATACACCCGCAGCTTTGCATCCCATGAATAATGCGCCCCGGCATAGCTCCAATATATGTACGGCGATGTCCACGTATTTCCGCTTCATCACGGATGCCGCCAAGAGAAATACGTGTAAATTTGCGTCCCATAGCTTCTGCAACACTATGTGCCAAAGATGTTTTACCTACCCCTGGTGGCCCTACTAAACACAAAATAGGGCCTTTAGTACTTTTAGATAGGACCCGCACGGCAAGATATTCCAAAATGCGTTCCTTAACTTTCTTTAGGCCGTAATGATCCCGATCCAAAATTTTACTTGCATTTTTCAAATCGAAATCATCCTGTGTAAATTTTCCCCAAGGTAAAGTAAGCAACGCTTCCAAATAACTGCGAATTACCGCCCCTTCAGCCATCAAAGGCGTCATTTTATATAAACGTTCAAGTTCTTTTTCTATTTTTGCTCTTACATCCTCGGGAAGATCTAATTCCTCTGCCTGCTTTTTATATTCATCAATCTCTGCTTTTAATTCGTCACCTTCACCTAATTCTTTATTGATAGCTTTGATCTGCTCACGCAAGTAATATTCCTTCTGATTGCTTTCAATCTGTTTACGTACCTGCTGTGCAATATTTTTTTCCAACACTACAATCTCTAATTCTTTGCTGAGCAACTCATATAGGCTATGCATACGTTCCTTTACAGTAACCGCTTCTAACAATTGTTGTTTTTCAATAACCGTTACAGATAGATACCCAGCTATCATGTCTGCGACCCGACCTGAATCAGTTTGGCTCTTCAAAGCCTGCAATACTTCGCTGCTTACTTTTTTAGTTACTAATATCCACTGTTCAAAAGCATCTATAAGCATTCTGCGCAAAGCTTCTGTTTCAGAATCATACTCGTCATTTTTATCAAGTATTTCCACATGCCCTACAAACGCATTTTTTTCATCAGCAAAGGCAGTAACAGAAACTATTTTTACACGATCTAGCCCTTCCACTAGAATGCGCACAGCCCCATTAGGAAGTTTAAGGAGTTGCCTAATTTCAGCCAGTACACCATAATTATACAAATCTTCCGGCTGAACATCAGCAAGAGAAGCATCTTTTTGAGTTACCAGTAGTAGCCTACGATCACTATTCATAGCTTCCTCTACCGCATGTATTGATTTCTCTCTGCCTACATCAAGATTTATTATCATTCCAGGAAATACTATCATGCCACGTAAAGCCAGTAACGGCAAGATTATAATGTTATCTGCCAAATTATATCCCTCCTATCTTAAGGGTTTTACTATAAAAAAGGAGAAGAGCCGCGCCCTTCTCCTTTTTATATTATCTATTCAACAATCATCTGCGGCTCAGCATGCCTTCGCACAGTATCTTCAGTAACAATGCACCTTATAACATCATTTCGAGAAGGTACTTCATACATTACATTCCGCATAATAGATTCAATAATAGCACGCAAACCGCGGGCACCGGCATTACGCGTCAAAGCCTCTGCGGCAATAGCATCCAAAGCATCATCTTCAAATTCCAATTGCACATTATCCATTTCTAAAAATCGCTGGTACTGTTTAATCAAAGCATTACGCGGCTCTTGCAAAATACGTACTAATGCTTCTTTATTTAAAGAATTTAAAGTGACCAGTATTGGCAACCGCCCAGCAAATTCAGGTATCAATCCATATTTCATAAGATCCTCTGGCAGGACCTTACTTAATACGGCATCATTCACAACTTCTGCCTTCTGCTTAATATCGGCTCCAAACCCTAAATTTTTCTTTCCTATCCGTGCATTGATTATGTTCTCCAATCCAGCAAAAGCTCCTCCGCAGATAAATAAAATGTTCGTTGTATCGATTTGTATAAACTCCTGATGTGGGTGTTTCCGTCCGCCTTTTGGGGGAACACTAGCGACCGTTCCCTCCAAAATCTTTAAAAGAGCCTGCTGCACCCCTTCTCCAGAAACATCACGAGTAATAGATACATTCTCAGATTTACGAGAAATTTTGTCAATTTCATCAATATAGACAATGCCACGCTGAGCAGTCTCTACATCATAATCAGCATTCTGTATTAATTTCAAAAGGATGTTTTCAACATCTTCGCCAACATAGCCTGCCTCTGTAAGTGTCGTCGCATCTGCAATAGCAAAAGGTACCTGCAGAATTTTTGCCAAAGTCTGGGCTAATAAAGTTTTCCCGCTGCCAGTAGGCCCCAACATTAAAATATTAGATTTTTGTAATTCAACATTTTGTTCTTTTACAGGATTATTTAACTCATAATTGATACGTTTGTAATGATTATAAACAGCAACGGCCAATGTTTTTTTAGCTTCCTCCTGGCCAATAACATATTCATCTAAAATAACTTTAATTTCCTTAGGTTTAGGCAATTCTCCTACTGCGGATACATTATCAACTGCAGCTTTTCGTGAATCTTCATCAAGCATGTCCTTGCAAAATTCAATACACTCATCGCATATATAAACACCACGCCCAGCAATAAGCCGGCGAACCTGCCCTTCTCGCTTACCGCAAAAAGAGCATGTAAGATTATTATCATGGCCTTCATCAAAATCCATCTTTATGACTCCTTATATAATTATCTATATTTTATTTCTTATTTCGTTCCAAAACTTCGTCTATTAATCCATATTCTTTGGCTTCGCTACTAGTCATATAATGATCGCGTTCCGTATCGGCCGCTATCTTATCTTTGCTTTGACCTGTATGTTTAGCTAATACTTCATTCATTTCTTCTCTGATCCTTAAAATCTCTCGTGCATGAATTTCAATTTCGGTAGCCTGCCCCTGTGTTCCGCCTAACGGCTGATGAATCATAACCCTAGAATAAGGTAGTGCAAAACGTTTGCCTGGAAACCCTGCAGCCAATAAAACAGCCGCCATACTAGCAGCCATACCGATACAAATTGTGGAAACATCTGGTTTGACATACTGCATGGTATCATAAATAGCCATACCGGCACTTATGTTACCGCCAGGACTGTTAATATACAAATGTATATCTTTATCAGGATCCTCTGCCTCTAGAAATAACAACTGGGCAATGACCACGTTTGCAACGGCATCATCTATAGGCCCTGCCACAAAAACAATTCTGTCTTTTAGAAGCCGTGAATAAATATCATAAGAACGTTCTCCACGACTGGATTGTTCAACAACAATAGGTACATAATTCATATATGGCACACCCTTTACTATAATTATACTAATTACACTTTATTTTCCACTATCTATAATGACCCGAGCAGCTTTTCGCCTAAGAATATTAGCTAATAAGAGTCCAATGCTATTATTACTGCGAATAATTTTCTTTACATCATTAATAGAAGCCCCATGTTGAGAAGCAATGGCAGCAATCTCAGCATCAATATCATTCATATCCACCTGCAGATTTTCAGCTTTAGCCACAGCATCCAAAACCAAATCCGTCTTTACAGTCTCCTTGGCAGCATTTCGCTGGTCTTCACGAATTTTCTCCATGTCCATACCAGTGTACTGCATATATGTTTCAAGATTCATTCTGCGGTTTTCTAAGTTTAGCCGAAGCTCGTCCACCATTTGGGTAATACGGTCCTCAATCATAATATCCGGAACTTCAAATTTCGCATTGGCGGCAGCAGTTTTAATAAGAGCACTTTCATAAGCTGTTTTAGCATTCATTTCAGCCGCTTTTTGCATACGTTCCTTATAATTTGCACGTAATTCTTCCACTGTTTTAAAATCACTGTTAGCTGCGACGTATTCATCAGTCAATTCCGGCAACTCTTTACGTCTTACATCTTGAATATTTACTTTAAAAATGGCTTCCTTTCCAGCCAATTCTTTAACAAAATAATCTTCTGGAAAAGTTACATCCACATCAGTAGAATCGCCTTTCTTTAATCCTATCAACTGGTCCTCAAATCCAGGAATAAAAGAATTAAAACCTACTTCCAACGGATATCCTTTTCCTTCGCCACCACTGAAGGGTTCACCATCCACAGTGCCTACAAAATCTATAATTGCAAAATCGCCTTTTTCAATAACTGTACCTTCTTCAGCAAGCACCATTTTAGCATGCCGATTGCGAAGTTCATTTACGGCTTTTTCAACTTCTTCATCACTAACAGTTGCTTCCTTTTTCTCAGCCGTTAATCCCTTATATTCTCCCAGTTCTGGTTCCGGCTTTAAGGTCACCTTAATAATAGTTTCCATATCTTGACCTTCTTCAAAAACAGATTCTTCTATTTTGGGATCAGCTACAGGATTCAATTTTTCATGTTGCAAAGCTTCTCTGTAAGCCTTGTTTACAACAATATCAAATGCTTCCTGTTTTACAGCTTCCTTGCCATAGTGCATCTCAACAATCTTTCTTGGTGCCTTGCCCTTACGAAAACCAGGAATATTTACACTGCCAGCAATTTTCTGTACTGCCTGCTTAAATCCAGTATCAACAGTAGCCGCTGGCACATTAATTTTTAAAGTTGCCTCATTTCCATTTTTTTCAACAGTCACATTCATCAATAAGAGTCTCCCTTTAATTTTATGTAAGCGAATAAATAGCCATAGTAGCAAATATGCAACTCCTGCAAACAAAAAAAGATTTACATAAATCGCTCATAATATAATATCATAAGCTCGCCTCCTTGACAATACTAAAAGCCCTCCAGCCAATATCTGAAGGGCGAAATCAACTAGAGCGGAAAACGAGATTCGAACTTGCGACCCCCTCCTTGGCAAGGAGGTGCTCTACCACTGGACTATTTCCGCACTTGCGCTGTTTAAATGAACTTCATATTGTTGATTGTATTGTTGCACACCCATTGTAAGCAACTCTATTTATAATTTCTTTGTTAATGTTAATTTTCATACCCACGAGGATGAGCTTGATACCATCTCCAAGCAGTGCCTATAATTGTCTCAATATTGCTTTGCGCAGGCATCCACCCAAGTTCCTGACGTATTTTATCTGAAGAGGCAATCAAAACAGCCGGATCCCCTGGGCGACGTTGTTCTTCTACTACAGGAAAGTCCACGTTGGTCATTTTTTTTGCACTTTTAATTATTTCCTGCACACTTAACCCATTTTCGCTACCTAAATTATATACTCTACTAGTGCCACCTTTAAGCAAATGTTCCAATGCCAGTATATGGGCCACGGCTAAGTCGCATACATGTATATAGTCCCGCACACATGTTCCGTCATTTGTTGGGTAATCAGTACCAAAAATTGATACATGTTTACGTACTCCCTGTGCTGTTTTAAGAATAAGCGGTATCAAATGTGTTTCCGGACTATGGTCTTCACCAATATCGCAGCTAAAAGAAGCTCCTGCGGCGTTAAAATAGCGTAAAGCTACATAATGCATATCATAAGCCATGTCGTAATCAGCTAGCATTCTTTCAATCATCAACTTGCTATGTCCATAAACATTAGTCGGTTGCACCTTACTGTTTTCCGTAATAGGGACATTTTCAGGCTCACCATATACTGCAGCAGTAGAGGAAAAAACAATCTTATCTACTCCGACTTCACGCATCGCTTCTAAAAGATGTAATGACCCTTCTACATTATTGAAATAATAGTTAGCAGGATTTTCCATGGACTCTCCTACCAAACTACTAGCAGCAAAATGAATCACTGCATCAATACCAAACTGCTCCATAATATGCTTTGCAAAAACCGTATTATGAATATCACCTTCAACAAGCTGCACATCTTCAGGAACAGCAGCAGCATGACCAGTAGAAAAGTTGTCGTATACAATAGGTATAAACCCCGATTTTTGCAACTCTTCTACTACATGAGAGCCAATATATCCAGCTCCGCCGGTAACAAGAATGTTCATATTCACTGCTCCTTCTGGTTTTTCTCTTCATTTTCCATACCTGTAATGTTTTGCAGATATCGCAAAAAATTACCTCTCAAATCATTACGTTTTAAAGCCATTTCAACTGTAGCTTCCAAAAACCCTTGCTTATCACCAACGTCATATCGCCGACCTCTGAAATTATATGCATATACTGGTTGCTGTTTAGCCAATACTTTTAAAGCATCCGTCAATTGTATTTCATTCCCTCGTCCTGGTTTTGTATCTGCAAGAATAGGGAAAATATCATTACTAATTATATATCTGCCCAAAATAGCAAGTCTTGATGGTGCAGCTTCTACTTTAGGCTTTTCTATCATATCCGTCACAAGGAAAGTGCGTTTATCGCCAGTAGGCTTCGAATCTACAATACCATAAGAAGATACTTTTTCCTGAGATACTTCCTGTACACCAAGGATACTTGCACCAGTTCTATCATATACATCAATGAGCTGCTTTAAGGCCGGTATTTCACCATCCACCACGTCATCTCCAAGTAATACAGCGAATGGTTCATCACCAATAAACTGTTGAGCACATAAAATGGCATGCCCTAGTCCGCGAGGTTCTTTTTGCCTTATATAGTGTATTCTGATATCGGAAATTTCCTTAATCATTTTCAGTTCACTAATCTTGCCACTTGCTTCCAAATTTATTTCAAGTTCTACACTACGATCGAAGTGATCTTCAATGGCAGGTCTACTACGTCCTGTAATAATCAAAATATCCTCAATACCAGACGCCAATGCCTCTTCAATAATATACTGGATGGTTGGCTTATCAACTATCGACAACATCTCTTTTGGTGTCGCTTTAGTAGCTGGTAAAAATCGCGTACCAAGCCCTGCTGCCGGAATAACTGCTTTACGAATTTTTTTAATCATAGTTCAAAATTTCCTTCTTCCTAACGAGAATTTATTTCAGGAGTTTAAGCTTCTTCTCCTCCTATAACAGCCAACAACTCTGCAGTTTTTTCGGCTAGAAGATCCCTGTCTTCTCTAGTTTCTACATTTAAACGCATTATTGGTTCAGTATTTGACGTGCGCACGTTAAAACGCCAATTATCATAGGCCACGCTTAACCCGTCTAATTTATCCTGATCTCCATCAACATATTTGGTTTCCAATGCCTCCAGTACGCATGCTGCATCTTCCACCTTTCGATTGATTTCTCCGCTGCAAGGAAACATTTTCATTCTGGATCCTACCAATTCAGAAAGTTTCTTACCATTGCGGCACATTAATTCTGTCACCAATAACCACGGGATCATACCACTATCACAGTAAGAAAAATCGCGGAAATAATGATGGGCTGACATTTCTCCCCCATATAACACCTCATTATCTCTCATGCATTCCTTCATAAACGCATGTCCGCTTTTACACCGCACTGGAATACCTTTATTATCAGCTAAAATTGCCTCTGTATTCCAAATAAGTCGCGGATCGTACATTATTTTTGCTCCAGGTTCTTTTATTAAAAAAACTTCTGCCAATAATCCGACAATATAGTAGCCTTCAATAAACTCTCCCTTTTCATCAAACAAAAAGCAACGATCAAAATCTCCATCCCAAGCAATGCCGAGATCGGCACCTGTTTTACGCACCAATTCAGCTGTTATCTCCCTGTTTGTTAATAAAATCGGATTAGGCACCCCATTTGGAAATGTTCCGTCTGGCTTTTCATTAACAAAGATAAATTCAAATGGCAAACTTTTGGCTAATTCCTTAATTATAGTTCCTGCCCCACCATTACCAGGATTAGCCACTATCGTCAGTGGTTTTAAAAAATTTTTATCAATATATGTCAATAAATGATCTATATATGCTGGTATGATATCAATTTTTTTCATAGTCCCCAAATCTTTTCCCAATACAAGCCCATGCGGAAAATATTTAGCTGTAACCATTTTCCCTATGTACTGAAGGCCAGTATTCGAAGAAACAGGTCTAGCACCTTTGCGCACCAATTTCATCCCATTATATTCCTTTGGATTATGACTGGAAGTCACCATAATGCCCCCATTAGTATTTAGATTGGCTGTTGCAAAATAAATCATTTCTGTACCACATTGGTCAATATCAAGTACATTGGTACCACCATGACGCAATCCTTCTGCCAAAGCATTTTCTAGTGAGCGGCCACTCAGCCGGATATCACGCCCCAACACAACCGTTTCTGCCGCAAACATTGCAGAAAAAACTCGTCCAACCCTATAAGCCAGTTCCTCGTTTACTTCATCGGGATAAACTCCACGTATATCGTAAGCTTTAAATGCCTTATTAGCAACTTCCATCATAAATTTTCTCTCCTAAATCACATTACCGCTTAAATTTAAAATCGACATAAATATAATGTGTTACATCATATTACATAGTACTATTCTAATAAAAAAGAAAAAATCCTGCTTTTAAAAAATTAGCACTTATACTGGCAAACATATTTGCATTGCCGTCAAAGCTAATTCAAAAGTAGGTAAATTCAAATATTATAATTATGCTCTGCCAGAAGCTGCTCCGCAGCAGCTCCCAAGTACCAACGAATCATTGTAAAAAAAGGTACGTATCTGCCATCATCATCGGGCAGAAGAAAACTCTCCGCCAAAAGAGACAATCCCTCCTCAAGAGTTGTACCCGTCTGCATAACGGCAGTAATTTCTTCGTTCAACCATTCAATGACGACTTTTCTCATTCGCATAAGCCGTGGTGCATTAAGATTCAATTCTTTTATAGTAGTTCTGGCTTTTTTCTGTAACCCCAACGGACAAACAGTCTCGTCGATGATAATCTTTCCTGTGTGTTCTGCATAGCGGAATAGCCGTATAGATGCCGGTATCTTCAAAGGATTGAGTATACGCCCTGTAATTTCCTTACTTCCTTTTGGCACATCACAACTACGATCCCTTTTCTTGGTAGAGAAACGCCACTGCGCATCAGGTACGCAAGGCTGACTGCCCCCATGGCACACTCCCAAAAGATTCCACCAATCTAGATGGTAATTATGCGCACCTTTATTAACTACCGATTTAGGGAAAAAATGTTCTATACGGAAATCATCAACTTCACTCTCTTCTTCAGCTAGTTTAATGCTAACCTCACAATAGGCACACAAGCCCTGCTGATCCATTATGGTAGCTTCCTTTACTTGTCGATATCCCTTGCGCCAGTGCCGCCGAAAATGCTCCCATGTTTCATCGGGATACAAATTGCGGTATTTGCACAACAGTTCTGGTTCTTTAGGGCTTTTATAAATACGTTTCATTTCTGTTTTCTCCTAAGGGAGCGCATCCTTATATCCATATCCGCACGCAGCAAAACAGGATCCCGCCCCTTGCTCCATTCATCCAGCCGCTTACGTAAAGTTACAGCTTCTTCGCTATCCCATTTATCCTCACTCAATAATTCTAAATATCTTCCAAGATCTTTGACTATTGGCAGAGCCTGAGGCCGTGTCTCTACATTTTGAATCTCTTTCAACAACTGATAGCTTTCTGCACCCAATGAAAACTCCGGCTGCCGAACCACTTCAAAGCCGTTGCTGCCCCATTCCAGAATGCGGATTTTTTCTGGCATTACTGTACTGAGGACCTGCGGACTATGAGTTGTTACAATAAACTGCACACTTGGGAAAGCCTGTTGCAAATCCAGCAGTACTGTCTGCTGCCATGAAGGATGTAGATGCATATCCACTTCATCAATAAACACAATTCCAGGTGTATCCAATGCCGCACGGCTACCAAGGTCTGGATTCAGTCGTACCATTCGATAAGCAAGATCTGCCGCCATACTAATAACACTGCGTGCGCCATCACTTAGCGCCTCAATAGTCAATTCTCCAATCTCAGGATGATATAGAACAAAACCTTGTAAAGCAAAACTGTAGTTGATATCGCTCCACCCCATACTCTTTAAGCAAGTAGCTATAGCCTGCCTTACAGCCGTTAAAATCATCTCATAAGGATTTTCCTTATCGTCATTTGTCTCCTTTAAAGAACGACTAAACTCTGCTGCACTTAGAACGGCATATTTAAACCACTGGCCAAAAGTATTGTAAGATGATGACGGCTCCAAGCACTCCTCATATCCTACGCTACGCTCCAAATCAACCATTTTATGAGTATCCAGCAATTTACTATCATTCCACATTCGGGAAGTTCCATAATAGGCTAGTGCAGGCAAAATTACTTTTTCATCGCCACTGCTATTTACAGCATTGCACAATGATTTACCATAATCGCTAAGTTGTCTGGCATCTGTGGAAGTTGTACGTCCACGACTGGTCTTTAACTCGCGCTTCCACTCTAAAGCATTTTCCCATCCGTCAGTGCCTTCTACCCTTATTACGACGGGATACTGGCTTTTCATTCTTAAAATGCGTTCAGTTCCCATACTGCCGGCATCTTTTATTTTCCGTACATCTTTTTCATTTATATTGCGGCCTTTTCCGCCAAATGCACTTAAATAAGGTCCTAATGCAATAGCCAAAGCATCTACAATAGCCGTTTTCCCATTACCATTTGCACCTACTATAAGTGTCATATTTTTATCAAAATCAATTTCCAAGTCATCATAGCAACGAAAATTTTGTAAATACAGTTTATCAATACGCATACAACACCTCCGATAGCTCATGAAACTTCTTATACCTACCATAATCTGAGCTTTCTTAAAATAGGTACGTCATTCTATTTCCTATAACAATTTAATTATAACACGTATAATCCAATTATCCTATAAAACAAGTCCTGTTTAAAACAGCTTATATCCTATTTGATAACCCAAGGTTGGCAGTCTAACTAGAAAAACTTATTGATTCTTTTTCAAAAACAGTTTATAATTTATTATTCAGTAGGGGAGAGTGCATATCAATGAATATTTTCATATTACTTACATTAGCCATATTGCTGATTATTCTTTTGTTGTGGCGTCACTCCCCTATAGGACCATGTATGCTTGCAGGCGGCCTTTTAATCTGGCTAGTTAAGTCTTTTCAACCAATTTTTCTGGGACAGGCATTTATCGAAACTCTATCACTATGGCGTACTTATGATATCATTCTTGCACTATATTTCATTATGTGCCTAGAAATAGAATTACGTACCAGTGATACATTGGAAGGCATGGTTAAGGCTTTGAAAAAAATTTTTTCAAGTGCCAAATTCACTCTGGCTGTCATGCCGGCATTTTTAGGACTTTTGCCTTCTCTGGGCGGTGCACGTTTTTCTGCTCCCATCGTTGAAGAAGCCAGTAAAGATACCTTATTATCCCCAGAAGATAAATCTGCTATAAATTTCTGGTTTCGTCATATTTTTGAATTTTCCAATCCCATAATTCCTGGCATGATTATGGCCTGCAACATATCTGGAATAGCATTTAGTGATTTCATTCTCCATTTATGCTGGCTCACGGTCCTAGCCTTTCTAATAGGTTGCTTAATTCTTATTCGGCCACTTCAAATAGATGCAGAAAAATCTGTTGCTATGAATTCTGAAGAAAAACATAAGAATCAGATAGATTTATTTCTAGCACTGTCTCCTGTAATATTAACTTTTATCCTTGTAGTATTTTTTGATTTTAATGCGTCTTTATCAATAGGGCTAGTCACCGCACTCCTGTTTTTTGTGTTGCGAAGTACCAACCGTTCTGTCAATTTCAAGGAAGTAGTACTTGGTGCCTGCGATTGGAAAATGTTTTTAAATGTATTATGCATCCTATATTTTATTCAGATTTTAACTATCACAAAAGTATCTAACGAAATAGTTTTTGCATTTCAAAATTCACCGCTGCCGATTCCCGTAATAATTGCCTGCGTCTCTTTTATTATTGGTGTATTGACAGGTATGTCGCAAGGACACGTTGCCATCATTATGCCGATTGTAGCAGCAATGCCCATAGATACATTAAATTTAGCCGGTGTAGCTATGGCCTTCGGCGTAGCAGGGCAAATGCTTACTCCTACTCACATATGCTTAATTATTACTCTTGACTATTTTAAGGCCGACTTTTTCAAGTCGCTTAAACCTATTCTAAAAATGGAAATAATCCTACTGACAATTTTCAGTATTTACACTTATTTTACTTGGTAATATCTGAACAAAAAAGCATGCCGAAATATTTTCTGGCATGCTTTTTTTGTTACCCAAAACATAAAAACCCAAGGTATTATCCTTGAGCCTTCAATACACTATACTCACTTTGGTGCGGTCGATGGGATTTGAACCCATACGGGGTTTCCCCCACTACCACCTCAAAGTAGCGTGTCTGCCGTTCCACCACGACCGCATTTTAAAATAATAAATGATACAAATGGTGCGGTAGAGAGGATTTGAACCTCCACGGGGTTTCCCCCACTAGCTCCTGAGGCTAGCGCGTCTGCCTTTCCGCCACTACCGCATTCTCTTTTCAACAGTAAAGTTATAGTATCATTTTTCCAATGACGTGTCAACAGCTTTTTTAATTTCTCTCTACCTTATCTTTCCACAGAAAATAGTATTTATTCCTGCCATGTAAGACTTTTTTATCTAGTGCGCTCCTTTCACCTTATTGCAAGTGTTTTCACTTAAAATTCTATGAACTTCTTTATATACCTCCATCCTAGTTATTTCTGGACTATTGCTGTTGTCAAAGACCTTATCAGCTAAGGCTTTTTTTTCTTCCAACGGCATTTGAGCATCTATTCTAGCCTTAACATCGACTTTGCTCATATCGCTACGCAACACAGCCCTACGTATCTGTTCATCAGTATTCACAGCCACTAGCCACACAAGATCCACTTTGTTATGCCAACCACATTCTATTAAAAGCGGGACATCAAGTACAACTGCCTTACACTGCCTTCTACGGCACTCATCAAGGAAATTACATGCTTTCTCCCATACTATTTTATGAATAATGGACTCCAGTTTTTTTAGTGCTTCATTGTTTTTGAAAACCAGAGCCGCAACTTTTGCCCTGTCAAGAGCTCCTTCATCTGTAATGTATTCGCTACCCAAAGCCTCTTCAACCATCTTTAATCCAATACTGCCCTTAACAACTGCTTTTTTGCTGACCTCATCAACATCAAAAACAGGTAATCCTATTTCGCGCAACCATCCAGCAACAGTACTTTTACCAGAAGCTATTCCGCCTGTCAATCCGATTACTATCATCTGTTACTCCTATTTCTGGCAATTTCCGCAATAAACAGTGCCTCTGCCACCAATTTTAGGGCTGCTCGATTATTTCCATGACCTGGTCTATTTCTGAAGTGTGGTCTAAAAACAGTTCTGCATCTCCATTGCCCCATCTTCCAAGACCGGT
>JAJQDY010000011.1 GCA_021201965.1 Phascolarctobacterium sp. | reverse complement strand
TGTCCTGCTATCTTCCGAAGGCTCATTCCCTCTCTGTTAATGGCTTGGATTGTGCCTCGGTCGATGTCCGTCAGATGTTTTCCATTCTTGCGCTTCTCCGCATCTGTGATAGAATGTGGGTAGTCCATAGTGATTGTCCTCCTCGATAGGGTTTTGTGTGTGAACTCTATTCTACCACTGATTCAATCGCTATGGATTTTTTAACTGTTCAACTTCATTTTACAATCGGCCGCTGTTTTTTATTTTTTTTTATGTGTTATAATATCTACAGTTCATGTTTATATATTTTTAAACAGTAAATAATACAGTCGCTTTTAAGTGAGGAGATTTTAAAATGCGTATTGTTGTCGCTGGAGCCGGAAAACTTGGCTATAGTATTGCTCAATTGCTGGCAGAAGACCAATTTGATGTCGTGGTTGTAGAAATTGATGAAAAGCGCAAAGAAGCAGTACAAAATTCATTAGATGTCTTGGTTATTGAAGGGAATTCCAGCAGTCCTGTCATTTTTGATAATCCTGATGTCAGAAATGCAGATGTTTTAATTGCCTGTACAAATAATGATGAAGTAAATATGATTACCTGTATGATGGCCAAGGAAAACGGTATTAAATATACGGCAGCGCGTATCAGAAATGTTGAGTATACAGATTATTCTCCTGAAATACTTAATAAAAAAATGAAAATTGATCTCATTTTAAATTCAGAACGTATTACAGCAATGGAGATTAATAATATTCTAATGACTCCTTCTGCACTGAACGTAGATGATTTTGCGAATGGTAAAGTACGCATGTTTGAAGCAAAATTACGTGATAATTCTCCGTATGCCAACATACCGTTGAAAAATATGGAAATTCCAAAGGATATCCTCGTAGCAATGCTTTTTCGAAACCATAAAATTATTATCCCGCGGGGTGATGATTGTTTGCTTCCTGGCGATAATGTGTATTTTGTAGGTAAGCATGATGTTATAAAAGATTTTGAAAGCAATTTTTCCAATACATATGAAAAATTGGAAAAGGCCTTAATAATAGGTGCTGGCAGAACTGGGCGCTTTTTGGCTCTATTGCTGGAAAAACAGGGGTTAATGCTAAAGGTGATTGAAAAAGACGAGACACGCTGTCAACTACTTGCTGCTCAGTTGCAGCGCGGGCTGGTATTGTGCGGAGATGGCACGGATATAGATCTTTTGACTGAGGAAGGCGCGGCTGAAGCAGATGTGGTAATATGCATAACAGAAGATGACAAACTGAACCTGCTGCTCGCTTTACTGGGAAAACATTTGGGGGCCAAAAAGACCATTGTCCGCGTGGCCAGGAATGAGTATATAGAACTTATGGAAAAGGTCGGCGTAGACGTCGTACTTTCTTCTAAACTTTTAAGTGCCGGAGAGGTTCTGCGTTTTGTGCGCAGAAGCGGAATATTAGCAGTATCCTTATTGGAAGGAGCTAAGGCTGAAGCTATAGAAATCATTGTCGGGAAAAATAGTGAAGTTGAAAATAAAGCTCTTAAGGATGTCAAATTGCCAAAGGAATGTCTGCTGTGTGCTATTGTACGTGGTAATGAAGCCTATATTCCAAATGGTAATACTAAGTTGCATGCCGACGATAGTGTTATCTTGTTTGTAAAGAGCGAATTTGTAAAGAGCACAGTTCTTCTTTTTGAAAGCCGGGGCTAGTATATGGATTTAAAACTAGTATTTCGCCTGTTGGGAATGCTTGGAATGGCGTTTTCACTGGTTATACTTATACCTCTGATTGCTTCTTTCATTATAGATCAGGAACATATGATTGTTTTTCTCGGGACATTGTGTATTTCACTTGTTATCTCGGGAATATTTTTGTTCTATGGTGCCAGAAAAACCAAACAAAGACTTAGAATACGTGAAGCTTTTGCGGTAGTCGGATGCGGTTGGCTAATGGTCTGTATTTTGGGATCGCTTCCATATTTGCTTAATGGAACTATGGATCCTATTACTGCCATTTTTGAAAGTGTTTCTGGTTTTACGACTACTGGCGTGACAACATCAAAATCTTTTCAGGATTTTCCTGTGAGTATTTTAGTATGGCGCTGTCTCACCCATTGGTGTGGTGGGATAGGCGTCATTATGCTCTTTATCATTATCATGCCACAGATGAATAGCGGAACAGGATATTTGTTAAATGCGGAGATGCCAGGAAGTGTAATAGAGCATACACTGCCACGTATTAAGGAATCGGCAATGCTTATTTTTACTATTTATGTGTTTCTTACTGCAGTGGAAATAATCTTGTTTATATTTGGCGGTGTATCTGTGCCTCAATCCATAAATTTGGCACTTGCAACTATGGCAACAGGTGGATTTTCCTATTACAATGACAGCCTAATATCATTCAATTCAGTATACGTGGAAATAATAGCAGTTGTTTTTATGCTTATTTCTAGTATAAATTTCTCATTGTATTATAAAATATGGCGTAGCGATTGGACAGCTATAATGGAAGATGCTGAACACAAATACTATCTATCACTTCTTGCTATAGCTGCATGTCTTATAACTATCGACCTTTACTGGTCAGGTTATTTCAGTAGTATAATGCAAAGTGCTAGGCATGGTCTTTTTCAAGCCATATCAATAAGTACTACTACGGGATTTGCCTCAGATGATTTTAATAAATGGCCGTCTTTCAGCAGGTTTATATTGTTACTCCTGATGTTTATAGGCGGTTGCAGTGGTTCTACCGCAGGCGGTATAAAAATATACAGAATTATTGTTTTGATTAAGGCCAGTTGGTCAGAACTTCTACGTACCCTGCATCCTAAAATTGTATATTCAATAAAAATAAGAAATAAGCCTGTTGAGCCTGAGGTCGTAGGCAGTATAATGCGTTTCTTTTTTTTATATATCCTAGTATTCATGGTATTAACGATTCTGATATCTCTTACAGGACTGTCTCTCATGGATTCCATTGGGGTTATTGCAGCTTGCTTAAGTAGTGTGGGACCAGCTTTTAGCATCGTAGGGCCAACCACAACGTACGGTGATATTTCTTTATTCGGACGTCTAATAAGCATTTGCGCTATGCTCCTTGGACGTTTAGAAATATTTACTTTGCTTGTAATTATGCGACTAGCGTTCTGGCGTAACAAGCAAAACTGGTAGTTGCGTTGAGGAAAAACAATGAATTTAAAAATAATTTTTTATATTTTAAGTAGATTATGCAGTGGTTTTGCATGGGCCATGGTTGCGCCCGTTGCAGTAGCACTTTATTATGGTGAGGATGCTTACAAATATTTTCTTTGTGCAATTGCCATAATATTTTGTTTAGCTGTAATTTTCAAAAGATATGGTTGTGAAGAAGATTTAAGGGATATATCCATACGAGAAGGTATAGGCACTGTATTTTTCACCTGGATATTATGTGCCATAATGGCATCGTTGCCGTATGCTTTTTCAGGGATTTTAGATCCGATATCGTCATATTTTGAATCTATGTCAGGACTTAGTACGACAGGGGCAACCGCAATAGAGAATCTGGATGTAATTCCTCACTGTATTTTCTTCTGGCGCAGTATGACTCATTGGATAGGCGGTATCGGCATTATAGTTTTATTCGTTGCTTTGCTGCCTCAAATAGCGGGTGGGGCCGTTTATTTGTTTACTGCAGAAGTAAGCGGATTTTCCAGCGACCGTATTTTGCCGCGCATACGTACAACGGCAGTGGCTTTGTTCTATATTTATTTGCTGCTTACTGTTATTTTAATGGGGACATTGATACTTTCTGGGCTTTCGGAATTTGAAGCTATAAATCACGCTTTTGCTACTATCGCTACAGGCGGATTTTCTATTTATAATGATAGTGTAGGGTATTTTAATAATCCGCTAATTGAATTTGTCATTGCCATTTTTATGATTTTAGCGGGATGTAATTTTGCCCTTTACTACAATATTATCCATTCCGGGGTGAAGAGTTTATGGCAAGATTTGGAATTTAAAATATACATAACTATAATTACCGTAGCTACCATTATTATCACAATTAATATAGTGCATGCTAATGGATACAGTGTATTGCAGGGGCTGAGATATGCGTTCTTTCAGGTAGCTTCTTTTACTTCTACGACAGGATTTGTATCATGCAACTATGATAATTGGCCATCGTTTTCGAAGCTTATTCTAGCAGTAATGTATTTTTCTGGCGGTTGTGCTGGCTCTACTGCGGGCGGCATTAAAATCTGCCGATTCATTGTACTGATGAAAACTACATTGGTGGAAATTCGCCGCACTTTACATCCACAGACATTACCTAATGTTTACTATAGTAAAAAAATAGTTACTGTACCAGTAATAATGAATATCAGCCAATTCTTTTACATGTACATTCTTGTTATTACCGTATTGGCTATTGGTATGTCGGCTACCGGACTTCCCGTAGAGGAAGCAATTTTCGGTGTGGCTGCCTGTGTGAGTAGTGTAGGTCCGGCATTTGGATCTTTAGGAGCGGAAGGAAACTATGCTGGCATAACGTCCATGGGGAAAATCATTCTTAGTTTTGGAATGGTTCTTGGAAGATTAGAACTGTTTACGGTTTTAGCTTTATTGCGTGGTGAATTCTGGAGTACCAGTAAACGTTGGTAAGATAGGTATTGGCTATGCATGACAACGATGGAGGGATAAGTAATGAAAAAATTCGTTTTGCCAATAGGTTACAGAGAGGAAGAAATTTATCTGCCAGAAGATAAGGTTTTATATGATATCTGTGGGACAGAGGCGAGTGAGGAAGAAGATCTTGCTGGCGCTACGCTAAAGGCTATAAGAAATCCTATTGAAAGTTTGCCCCTGCGTGACATTGTAAAGGCTGGGGACAAAGTGGCAATTGTAGTTAGTGATATTACTAGATTGGTAGGGACCGCCGAATTTCTACCAGTAGTACTTAATGAATTGAATGCCGCAGGAGTTGAGGATGAGAATGTTGCTGTGGTTATTGCTGCGGGAACCCACAGGGCGCACACAAAGGAAGAAGATATCTTGGTATGCGGGGAGGAAGCAGTTCGTCGTATAAAAATTCATCAGCACAATTGTCGGAATAATGAAGAACTGGTAGAATTAGGAATTACCAGTTTTGGCACGACAGTTTCTGTTAATAAACATGTGGCAGATGCGGACAAAGTGATTCTTACTGGTGCCGTTACTCTGCACCCCATGGCCGGATTCGGTGGGGGAAGAAAAGCTTTACTGCCTGGAGTGGCTGGCTATGATACTATTATGCATGCTCATTCAATGAATTTGGCGGCAAATGTTGGGGATGGGTGTAATCCCAATTGTGATGCAGGCATTCTGGAAGGCAATCCAATGCATGAGAATATTATGGAAGCTTGCGCATTGTTGGAGCCGGATTTTTTGATTAACATCGTTTTTACGCCTGACGGCCGGGTACATGAAGTTGTTGCAGGGCATTGGTATAAGGCATGGAAAAAAGGGTGTGATGACTTAATGGCGATGGCAGGAGTTCCCATAAAGAAAAAAGCTGACGTGGTCTTCGCTTCTGCAGGCGGGAGTCCTAAGGATATAAATTTGTATCAAAGTACGAAGACACATATGAATGCGGCGTTTGCCGTAAAGGAAAACGGAATACTTATTGTGACACTGGACTGTCCTGATATCAGGGAGCCAGAGATTTTTTCAGAATGGTTCAGCAGAAGCGATACATTACAGATGGAAAAAGATATAAGGGCAGATTTTTCCATGCCGGCTTTTGTAGCCTTGAAATCACGTGGTATTGTCAATAAATTGACTGTTTATTTTGTGACACGTAAAGAAAATTTTGATTTTGTGCGCCGAACAGGGCAGATCCCTGTGGCTACTTTAGCTGAAGCTTGGGAATTGGCACAGAGGAAACTAGTAGAGCAAGGGAAAAAGGATTATAAAATTACGGTTATGCGCTATGCTCCAGCTACATTGCCAATACTGGAAAAATGAATCATTATTTTATATATGGAAATAGAGAAATAGACTACCTTAAGAAAAAAGATAAAAAGCTAGCTAGGGCTATCGAAACATTCGGGCATATCTACCGCAGGATTGATCATGACATTTTTTCTTCCGTCGTGAGACATATTATAGGCCAGCAGATATCTACCAAAGCGCAGGCGGCAATTTGGGAACGTACGGAAGATTTACTGGGAACTGTTAATGCGGAAACAGTTAACGCTGTTTCCGCTGATTTTTTAAAAGGACTAGGAATGAGTTCCCGCAAAGCAGAATATATTAAGGAATTTGCCGGGAAAGTACTTGATGGACAGTTTGTTCTTTATGAACTATGGGAAATGCCTGATAAGGAGGTAATTTCGCGATTGAAATCGCTAAGGGGAGTGGGCGCCTGGACAGCGGAAATGATATTACTGTTCTGTATGGAGCGCCCTGATATTTTAAGTTACGATGATCTTGCTCTCCGCCGTGGAATTCAGATGATATATCACCATAAAACAATAAGCAGATCGTTGTTTGAAAAATATCGCAGGAGGTATAGCCCCTATGGTAGCGTAGCCAGTTTATATTTATGGGCAGTTGCTGGTGGAAATAAGTAATGACATAAACGAAATTTTCTTGTTTCCCTAAAAAAATTGTGATATAATGTACCGCAGTGTAAAATACACACGCAAAAGCCTGTCGCCTGTCCGTATATTGCGGTGATGACAAATAAATGGTTTTTGCGGAGGAAAAACAGGAGGAAACAAAATGGCTATTATTTCCATAAAACGATTGCTTGAGGCTGGTGCGCATTTCGGGCATCAGACACGCCGTTGGAACCCTAAGATGGCGCCGTACATCTTTACTGAGCGTAACGGCATCTACATTATTGACCTGCAGAAAACTGTCAAGAAAGTTGACGAGGCCTATAATTTCATTCGCGAAGTGGCAGCTAATGGTGACAGTATTCTGTTCGTTGGCACTAAAAAACAGGCTCAGGAGGCTATGAAGGAAGAAGCTCTTCGGTGTAACATGTTTTATGTAAATGTACGCTGGCTAGGCGGAATGCTTACAAATTTTAAAACCATCCAGAAGCGTGTTGTTCGGTTGCGTGAACTGGAAACCATGGAAGCAGATGGCACTTTTGATGTATTACCCAAAAAAGAAGTAATGAGTCTGCGACATGAAATGGATAAGTTGACTAAATACCTTTCCGGTATCAAAGATATGAAGAGACTTCCTGGAGCTCTTTTCGTTGTAGATCCGCATAAAGAGCACAATGCTGTTTTAGAAGCTCGGAAGTTGAATATTCCTGTTATTGCTACCGTTGACACAAACTGTGATCCGGATGGAATTGATTATGTTATTCCTGCAAATGATGATGCTATCCGTGCTGTAAAACTACTGACTGCGAAGATGGCAGATGCAGTCCTGGAAGGACGTCAGGGAACTCAGACGGAAGAAACAGCTGAAGTTAAAGCTGAGGATATTGAAGAACAGGAAATCGTCTCCGAAAATGAAGAGGAAGAATAAGAAAATTAATTTAGGAGGAAAAGCTGATGACTCAAATCACTGCTGCGTTGGTTAAGGAGTTGCGTGACCGCACTGGTGCAGGTATGATGGACTGCAAAAAAGCACTTGCTGCTGTTGAAGGTGATATGGATAAAGCAATTGATTTTCTGCGAGAGAAGGGTCTTGCTGCGGCTGCAAAGAAAGCAGGTCGTATTGCCGCTGAAGGTGTTATCGGATCTTATGTGAGTAAAGATAAAAAAACAGGAGTTATTGTAGAGGTTAACTGTGAAACAGACTTTGTTGGAAAAACAGATGATTTTAAAGCTATAGTTAATTCTATTGTTGAACATATTGCTGTGACACAGCCTGCTGATATGGATATTCTTATGGCTTCCAAGTTAAATGGAAAAACGATTGCGGATATAGTTACGGAAACAATCGCTAAGATTGGGGAAAATATTGCTGTACGTCGTTTTGCTAGATATGAAGCACTGAGTGATGGGTTAATTGCTGCTTATATTCATGCTGGTGGTAAGATCGGCGTACTTGTAAATATGAAAGGTGGCAGTGCGGATTTAGGTAAGGATATAGCTATGCACATTGCCGCTACTAACCCAAGCTATCTTGATCGTACTCAGGTTTCTGCTACAGAAGTGGAGCATGAAAAGCAAATTCTTTCTGAACAGGCGCACAATGAGGGTAAACCAGAAAAGATTATTGAGAAAATGGTTTTGGGACGTATTCAGAAATACTATAAGGAAGTATGTCTGGTAGAGCAGGAATTCGTAAAAGATCCTGATCAGACCATAGGCAAACTTTTAAAAGATAATAATGCCGAGGTAATTGAATTCGTTAGATTCCAGATGGGTGAAGGCATTGAGAAAAAGCAGGAAGATTTTGCTGCTGAAGTAATGGCGCAGATGAATAAATAATTCATATAGTTTCAGGCTGGTCGTTTGACCAGTCTTTTCATTTTAAGTTTTCTTTCTGCAGGCAGGATTTTTATTTATAACGGCGAATATAGAACTTGGAAAATGTAGACAGGTGCATTAAAATACTGCTGAAAAGGGAATATCGGTGCGAATCCGGAGCAGTCCCGCTACTGTAAGTGGAGCCCAGGCAATCATGTCACTGGCGTAAGCTGGGAAGGCGCTGTTGGGTGATGAAGCTAAGCCAGGAGACCTGCCTGTCACGAGGCCAGTGCCTACGGGAGATTGGTCGGGTTTTGTATACGTATATTTAAATCCTCCCAATATTGCGGAGGATTTTTGTTTAAAAGGGAAGGATGTCTGTTATGAATAATAAATTGGTACTTGTTACGGGCGGCTCTCGCAGTGGAAAAAGTGAATTTGCAGAACGTTATGTAATGCAGTTTTCCCATAAATGCGATTACATTGCTACGGCTGAAGTTTGCGATGAAGAAATGGCTGAGCGTGTCAGATTTCACAGATTGAGGCGCAGCGATGTGCGTTGGATAAATCATGAGGCTCCTTACCATGCTGAAGAAATTTTTGAATCACTTGGTACTGAGACACAGGCGGTACTTTTTGACTGCCTGACAATATATATGGGAAATTTAATGTATGGTAAAGAAGCTAAACTGGGCAGCTTTACAGAAAAAAGTAATTTTATCCTTGCTGAGATCGACAAGCTGATTGCCGCAGCTAAAGCGTGCGAGAAGCTGACAGTATTTGTCACAAATGAGGTAGGAAGCGCTATAGTGCCTGATAATCAGCTTGCCCGTGAATACAGTGATTTAGCTGGCTGGGTAAATCAAAAAGTGGCAGCTGCAGCTGATGAAGTTTTTTACTGCGTGGCAGGCCAGGCTGTAGATGTAAAAAAAATATCTTATAAATTTAAAGAGTAAGGGGATAACATGGAGAAAATTATTGTTCCGCCGTTAAATATGAAAGCCGCTGCAGAAATTCATAGCGGATGGAAAAAAATTGGTAAACCGGATGGTGGCTTAGGTAAACTTGAGAAAATGGTGGAATTCTACGCAGCCATGACTGTAGGTATTTTACCTGAAAAAATAAAAACAGCTATGTTGCTTATGTGTGGCGATCATGGCATTGCTAAATATGGCGTGAGTGCATATCCTCAGGAAGTTACAATGCAAATGATAAACTGTTACGTGCGAGAAACTGCCGGAGCCAATGTACTTGCTCGTCATGCTGGTGCAGATGTCTTTATTATTGATGTGGGTACAGCGTTTGATTTAAGCCGGCTGGAGGATGTGCGGCAAATGAAAATAGGTTGGGGTACAGATGATTTTACCAAGGGGCCTGCTATGAGCAGAAAACAGGCGGAAGATGCCATACATGCAGGTATGCAGATCGCTGATGAGTGTATAGATAATGGATATAATCTTCTTGCTACTGGTGAAATGGGAATTGGTAATACCACGTCATCAGCTGCTATTGTTTCAGCATTTACCGGACTACCGCCTGAACAAACTGTGGGACGCGGCACGGGGATTAATGATGAGCGTATGAAAATAAAACGTCAGGTAGTTACAGATGGATTGGCAGTAAATAAACCAAATCCAAGCGATGCAATGGATATCTTGTGCAAGGTAGGTGGCTATGATCACGCTGGGATTGCCGGGATGATTCTTGCTGGAGCTAGACGCAGGATACCTGTCATGCTGGACGGTGTTAATGCTACGGCAGCTGCGATTTTGGCATATGGGCTCTGTCCGGGGTGCGCAGATTATATGTTATGTTCTCACTTGAGTGCGGAAATTTCCCATAAAAAGATGCTAGAAATTTTAAAACTTGAGCCCATAATTGATGCGGGATTACGTCTTGGAGAGGGGACAGGAGCCAGTTTGGCAATTGCGGTTCTTCAGGCGGCCGTTGCTGTTTATAATAGGTTAAGCAGGTGATTTATGAGGGATTTTATAACCTGTCTAGAATTTTTAACGAGGTTGCGTTTTTCAAATCGTACAAGCTGGAAAGATGACGATTTTTCACGCAGTGTACCTTATTTCCCTTTAGTAGGTCTGGTTATAGGGATTTTCCTATGTTACGTCAACCATTTTCTGGTATATATTGATACGCCTGCTTTTTTGCGTGCAGCAGGACTCATTCTGTCAGAAGTGCTTTTCACGGGCGAACTCATATATGACGGTTTTATGGATACCGCTGACGGTATATTCAGTGCCCGCAGCCGCGAACATATGTTGGAAATAATGAGGGACAGCCATGTGGGGGCTAACGCAGTCATTGCACTCGTTTGTATGGTATTGCTGAAAGTGGCGGCCTATATATCAATAAACGGGGGAGAACTTTCCAGAGTACTTGTAGCTATGTCTGTTGCCACGAGAACGTTTATGGTAAACTATATCGTTAATTTTGAATATGCACGAAAAACGGGAATAGGGCATATGTTTGCCAGATATTCCCGTCCGATATATTCTTACATTGCGGCTGTTTTGGGCCTGATAATCATTTTGACCTGTGGTTTGACATATCTATGTGCGGCTGTCGTGACGTTTGTTGTATGCCTGGGTATTGCATGGTATCTTTCTAATAAACTGGGAGGACTTACCGGCGATACCTATGGATTTCTTACTGAAACCGGCAATGTAATTTATCTTATAATAGCTTTTTACCTATTACGATAGGAGCATGGTGATGAATGAAATAATTGCTCAAATCAGTTTCGTTAATAAGGAAAGTGCAGCTAGAGCCAAATATCGTTTTGACAACCTGATAAAACCTTTTGGATCACTTTCAAATCTTGAAGAAACAGTGATTCGCTATTCCGCTGTTTTAGGAAAATACCGAAAGCAGGATATTATATTGCCAAAACGTTCGCTCCTCATTTGGAGCGATGCAGGGCATTTTGCTGAAGCGGAAAAAATAATAAATGGGGATCAATCTGTAAATGTACTGGCGGAAGAAACAGGGGCCGCAGTAGAAGTACTTATGATAACCGCATCCAGTGAAAGAAGTTCGACAGAGGAGGGTGCGGCACTGGTAAAGGAATATGTAAAAAAAGGAGATCTTATGCTTTTAGGCTACGGATGTCTCTCTGATGCGGGAAATGATCTCATAATATCTGCCATGGCTGGAGGAATACTGCAGGCAGCGGCGTTAAAAGTGCCGGTAGTGGTAGATGGGATCGCAACCATTAAAGCAGTATTAAAAGCTGCAGAAATGGCACCGCAGGTTATAGATTATTGTTTTGCATCGCAGATTACCTTAGAACCTGAAATGGAAAATCTTGTAAAAAAGCTTGGACTAAGTGCTCCTTTAAGGCTGAATATAAAAGATGGCTGCGGAATGGGAGCCGTTGTAGAGTTTATTTTATTTGATGCGGCAATCAAGGTATACAGGGAAATGGAAACCTTTGAGGAAGCTGGAGTACATGTGGAGATAAAGGATTTTTCCCATGTCGAACAGATGAAGCACAGGAGATAGTTTATGAGAAAAATATATCTTATTCGGCATGGTGAGACTAATTCCAATAATGATAGAAAATTCCAGGGTCGTATTGATACACCTTTAAATATTACAGGTATTGAGCAGGCGAGAAAACTTGCAGCATATATGAAGCAGTTCCCCTTGGATGCTATTTATTGCAGCATTATGCAGAGGGCGAGAATGACGGCCGAGCCATTAGCTGTTGCAATGGGACTTTCGGTAAACTATGTGAAAGAGTTTCGGGAAGTCAGTTTCGGTGACTGGGAAGGATTGACCTATTGGGAGATTAAGGAAAAGTGGTCAAAGGAAATAAATCTGTTTTTTGCTAAACCGGCGGAATTTGTGCCGCCTAGGGGAGAAACATTCCAAGAGGTGCAGGATCGTTCTTTTGGGGCCTTAAATAAAATTTTAAAAGAGCAGGATGGTAATATTGCTATTATTTCTCATGGAGGTGTTATTCGTGCTTTAATCTGCCAGTTGCTGAATATGCCTTTAAATAGTTTCTGGAAAATCAATATTTACAATGCTTCCGTAAGTGTTTTTGGTGGTCATGACGGGAATTTTATTGCAGAAATAATCAATGATAGTCACTATTTATAAATTTTATTGACTTTTTAATATTGCTCATATATACTAGTGATAGTGTATCTCAGTGGTTCAAACAGGTTCCTAACTTCTTCTATATCATAGTCGACATTAGGGAAGCGTTGGTAACGTAGCTATGGGATATGTCGTATCTATGATTTAGGAGTGATCAGACAATGAAAGAAGCAAAAACTTTAACTTGCTGCGAATGTAATCAGGAATTTGCATTTACCGCATCTGAGCAAGAATTTTACGAGGAGAAGGGTTTTACCAATGAGCCGCGTCGTTGTCCTGCCTGTCGGCAAGCACGCAAGCAGCGCATGGGAGGCGGTGAGCGCCCACCTAGGGAAATGTATCCAGCAGTTTGCGCCGAATGCGGAGTGGAAACTATGGTTCCTTTCCGGCCTTCTATGGATCGGCCGGTATATTGCCGTGGCTGCTTTAATGCACGTAAAGGATAATATTGGTGATTCAAGGGACATAGCTTAAGTGCTATGCCCCTTTTTTATTTATTTGGAGTGAAGTCTAGTTTTCGAATTATCTGGGAGAAATTATTCATGAAGAAAACTTATTTAATTACAGGCGGGGCTGGATTTATAGGTTCCAATTTTATTCGTTATATGCTTAAGACATATAAAAATATTCTGTTAGTCAATTTGTATAAGCTGACATATGCAGGTAATTTGGGAAATTTGAAGAATATCAAAGATGATGACCGACATATTTTTGTTCAGGGGTATATTTGTGACAATAAGTTTTTAGCCAGTCTTTTTAGGCAATATGATTTTGATTATGTTATTAATTTTGCAGCGGAAACTAATGTGGTTCGCAGCATTGCGGAGCCTATTGTTTTTGTGCAGACAAATGTTGTAGGTACGTTGAGTTTACTTATGCAGGCAAAGGCTGCATGGTATAATTCCGAAATAAAAATTTGGCAGGACGGAAAAAAGTACATTCAGATATTCACTGACGAAGTATACGGAGTTCCAGAAGGAGAAGATGCTTTTACGGAGGATATGCCTTTTGTGCCACATAATCCTTATTCTGGTAGTAAGGCTAGCGCAGATAGGTTTGTTAAGGCATTTTATGATACATATGATATGCCGATTAATATTACCCGCTGTTCTAATAATTACGGGCCATATCAGTCTCCTGAAAAATTAATTCCACTTATAATAAATAATGCCGTACAGCATAGACCATTACCAGTATATGGTGATGGCCTGCAGGTACGAGACTGGCTTTATGTTGAAGATCACTGCAGGGCTATTGATATGGTTGCTTATAAGGGGGAAACAGGTGAAGTTTACAACATTGTAGGTTCTAATAAATGTCGCAACATTTCTGTGATTAGGGCCATTATTGATAAGATGCACATTAAGTTGCAGGATGACAGTATAAATGAATCCTTGATCAATTATGTTGGAGATCGCCTAGGCCAGGATCGCCGCTATGCCATAGATTCTGCTAAGATAGAAAATGAGCTGGGGTGGTATCCAGAAATTACTTTTGAAAAGTGGATTGCTATGACTATGGACTGGTATCTTGAAAATCTGAAATGGCTTAATGATGCTAGTCATCGAAAACTTACTTAAGCACTAGAAATTAATATTACTTATGATATGCTAAAATAAAAATGTCCGTATTATATCATTTTGATATAATACGGACATTTTTAGCTGTCAAATAATCATAGCCTGTTTGAACTGTTGAGCACATTGCGTATCTTATGGGCAACCATGTTTTGAATAGCCTGACGGGCAGGCTTTAGATATTGACGAGGGTCAAAATCTGCTGGATGTTCTGCAAAATGTTTGCGGATGGAAGCAGTCATCGCCAGACGCAGGTCGGTATCAATGTTTATCTTACATACTCCGTAAGTACCTGCTTTTAAGAGCATATCTTCAGGAACTCCTTGGGCTCCGTCTAATTTACCACCGTATTTATTGCATTCAGCAACAAAAGAAGGAATAACTGTCGAAGCGCCATGCAGTACCAAAGGGAATCCAGGTAATAAGTTAGAAATTTTTTCTAGACGAGCAAAATCAAGTTCCGGCTTGCCTTTAAACTTATAGGCACCGTGGCTAGTGCCAATGGCAATAGCCAAAGAATCAATTCCAGTGCGTTCAACAAATTCCACAGCCTGGTCTGGATCAGTATAAGTAGCATCTTTTGTATTGACTTTAACGGCGTCTTCTACACCAGCTATACGTCCTAACTCGGCTTCGACAACAATACCTTTATTGTGGGCATAATCTACAACACGACGGGTAAGTTCTACATTTTCTTCAAATGGGTGCTTGCTGCCGTCAATCATAACAGAGGTAAAGCCTCCGTCGACACATGCCGTACATATTTCAAAATCTTCGCCATGATCAAGATGAAGGCATATGGGAAGCCCGCTGTCCTCAACTGCTGCTTCAACAAGCTTCGTTAGGTAAATATGACTGGCGTATTTGCGCGCTCCAGCAGAAACCTGCAAAATGAGGGGTGAATTTTCTGCTTTTGCCGCTGATACAATGCTTTGAATGATTTCCATATTATTGACATTGAAAGCACCTACCGCGTATTTGCCAGCGTAGGCTTTTTTGAACATTTCCACAGATGTTACTAAAGGCATAATGATTCCTCCCTTGTCGAATTTTTCACGTATAATATAGTATATTCTAAATTAATTATAGCATACTATTTAAATACTTAGTATATAATTTTTCGGAGGTCATCCGACATAGCTCTGGTCACTTCTAGTAATCTATCGTTTGCATGGTGGGAAAAAGATACTTTACATGCGTGAAGGGCATTGCGTCGCTGTGGGCCAGGAGAGCCATATAGGCTATCGTTATAAATAGGATATCCTATGTAGGCCAAATGAACACGAATCTGGTGTGTTCTTCCCGTAAAAAGACGTATCTGTATAAAGGTCTTGTTTCTATACCTTTCAAGGACTTTGTAGGCAGTTTTGGCATATTTACCATTAGCACTTATGCGGCGCTCAATAATACTGCCTTCTTTACGGGCAATGGAAGCCTCGATAATACCTTCGTCAGTAGGAAGATATCCAGTGGTAATGCCAAGATATTCCTTGATTATAGTTTTATGGAAAAGCCAGTTTTGAATAGATGGACTCTTGGCAAAGGTAACAAGTCCTGAAGTATTACGGTTAAGCCTAGAAACAGGATGAATGCCAGAAGATATATTTTTCTTCAGGTAATAATTCTCAACATAATTATAAAGTGTATTTTCCTGTTCGTTTACAGTAGGATGAATTGATATGCCTGCAGATTTATCCACAATAAGTATATATTCGTCTTCATAAGCTATGGCGTTTAAATGTAAACCAGTTCTTTTCATCAGTGCCTTTCGTTTCTTGATCTGAGATTTTGATATTGTCTAGCTGATTTTTCAGTTGAGTGCGGATATTGTCCGGATAAATACTGTATAGTTTCTTCTGTTTTTTTCTTCATTATGAGTGAGCCGCTCCTCACGTTTTTTACGTGCCAGATTGTTAATGCGTTTAATTAGTTGATCAATTTCCAATTTTTCCACTTCCAGTGTAGATATCAAATTTAATATTACAATTCTATTATAACATAGGCTGAAGACGATTATATATCATTATAGCGAAGGTTAATAAAATAAAAAATGTTGCATTATAGCATAATGAAATATAATATTTTAGCTTTTGATGCATATTATGTAGGCTTTATGTGATAGATTATTTTGGGATATAAAGAATAAGAGTATTTTATCTATACGGTAAAAATATTTAGTGTAGCAGGTAGGAATTTTATATTAAATAGTATATACTATATTTGTAAATATAAATTCATGAAGGGAGTGAGGATTATATCTTTAAGTAACAGACAAAAGCGTATTGCTGAGATTGTAAGGTTAGAAGGCCCTATAACTGGAGAACACATAGCAGAGCATTTGCATGTGACAAGAGCAGCTCTACGCAGTGACTTGGCAATTTTAGTGATGGGCGGTATTTTGGATGCAAGGCCTAAAGTGGGTTATTTTTATACTGGGAAGAACACTATAGGAATGTTAATGGAAGAAATTTCTAGTATTTCCATACAGAATCTGCAGTCTGTCCCAGTTGCGTTGGGACAGGATAAAAGTGCATATGAGGCGGTAATAACCATGTTTCTTGAGGACGTGGGAACAGTTTTTATTATTGACGATACAGGACTTTTGGTAGGTGTGGTATCCCGCAAAGATTTATTGAAAGTATCAATCAACAACGCTGATCTGCATAATATTCCCGTAGTCATGGTTATGACTCCATTATCAAAGTTAATAGTTATTTCTCCAGAAGAATCTGTAGCTACTGCGGCACGTAAGATTATCGACAATGAGATTGATTGCCTGCCTGTGGTCCGTATGGTAAACAGCGGTAAACGTAGCTATGAGGTAGTAGGTCGTATTACAAAGACTAATTTCACCCGTTTATTGGTTGATTTGGCAGAAGGGAAGGGAGGTAATTACAATAAATAAGATTAATCCGATTATTTATGCTGTATCTGATTCTATTGGTGAAACTGCGGAATCCGTGGTTAAAGCTACAACAAGTCAGTTTGTGGAAGAAAAATTTGATATCATACGTGCACCGTATGTTAAAGACAAACTGCAGATAGATCAGATCATGGAAGAGGCTGCTAATCATAAGGCAGTAATATGTTATACGATTGTTTCTCCTGAACTTCGTGAACATATAGCAGACAAGGCTATGGCCTTGGATATGCAGGTGGTGGATGTATTAGGTCCTATTTTAAAATCTATTGAAAAAGCTACTGGGCTGGTGCCTAAAAATCAAGCAGGGCTTATTCATTCACTTGATCATGAGTATTTCAAAAGGGTGGAAGCTGTGGAATTTGCCGTTAAATACGATGATGGTAAAAACCCATTGGGATTGCTGAAGGCTGACGTGGTAATCATTGGCGTTTCCCGTACGTCTAAAACTCCCCTGAGCATGTACCTAGCCCATAAACGGATTAAGGTTGTTAATGTGCCGCTGGTACCGGAACTACAGCCGCCGGATGAATTGTTTAAGGTACCGCCATATAAAGTTATAGGGCTTTTAATTGATCCGTTTAAACTAAATGAAATCCGCAGTGAACGCTTAAAGACAATGGGATTATCCGATACGGCAGTTTACGCCGATATAAATAGGATCAACACTGAATTGGAATACGCCAAAGGAATTATGCGGAGGGTTCACTGTATGATTATAAATGTTTCCAATAGGGCTATTGAAGAAACGGCAAGTATAATTATGGAGTATGTAAGAAAAAATAAAGAACGCTATAACGAAAAGTAGTCAAAATAAAAAACTGTGTTCTTATGTGATCTATTAGAACACAGTTTTTTATTTTGACTTACTTTTTTTAAATAATTTTTTTAGTAAGTACGTTATAAATAATATCCTTATTTTGTTTTATACCATTCACAGTAACATTACCGTAGAAAACGGCCTGTTTGCTGTCCCAGTTAAAAGAACCGGTATCGGCAGTGATTCTTGTGCTACCATCAACAAAACTAAGATTGCCGCTGACATAAGCGGTCGTATTAGAATGATAAATATCTACTTTGTCACAGTTAAAATTCATGTTTTCATAAGTTAGCGAGATATGTCCTTGACCATGAATTTCCATGGAATATAGATATACCATGGTTTCGTCGGCAGTAATTGTAAGTAGTTTTTTGTGCGCTGGTAATTGCACGAAAACATTGCCATACAAGTTATAAATACCCTTTAAAGGATCGAACGTACGGGTATCACTGCGGATAACTGGTTCAACGGCGGAACACATGGCGGGTATCATAATAAGCATTAGTACAAGTATGATAAATTTCTTCATTTAACAGTCACATATAACCGATTATCTAAGAAGATAATTAGATTATCCATTCCTTTTGCAATTGAAATTGCAGGGATCCTTTCTGCAGTTCATGATGTAAACATTGCCAAATTTCTAGATACAGATACTGGTTCTTCTTATTCTTAATTAAATATTATATTCCAAATCGAGGAAAAAGAGCAACCTTTATTATGAGAAATTTTTGCAGCCGATATAGAACTTTTATTGAAAAAAAGGATTTTAGCAGGAAACATTGAATGTTAATTAGTGAAAGGCATGGTGTTGTATGAGCGAGGAATTCGAAAGTTTTAAGGAGCGAGTTCGCGATAGTACGGATATTGTAGAAGTCATCTCAAATTATGTAGTGCTCAAAAAACGCGGTCGCAATTTCTGGGGCTGCTGCCCCTTTCATGGAGAAAAAACACCATCTTTTGCAGTAAATCCAGAAAAAAACATGTTTTATTGTTTTGGCTGCCATGTCGGTGGGGATGTCTTCAATTTTATAATGAAAAGTGAAAACTGTAGTTTCATCGAAGCCATAAAAATACTGGCTGAGAAATATGGAATACCCGTGCCGGAAAAGCAGAAAACCGCTGACGAAATAGAGCGTGAAAAAAAAACTATCCAGGTAATGGAAGCAAATACCGTAGCAGCGAAGTTTTTCCAAGCATGCCTTTTGAATACCCGTTACGGGCGGAAGGCATTGGGATATTTAGAAAGCCGTGGGATTACTGATGGAATAATTTCAAAATTTTCTATAGGTTTTGCTTTAAACAAATTTGACGCACTGCTTGTATCTTTAGGAAAACGCGGTTTCGGGCAGGAACTACTAGTCAGGGTTGGGCTGGCAGCTATAGGCCGTAATGGCGTCGCCTATGATAAATTTCGTAGCAGAATTATGATTCCCATCAGGGATCTAAGGGGCAGAATAGTAGGCTTTGGCGGACGTATAGTTGGTGATGGTCAGCCTAAATACATGAATACCAGTGAGACCGAATGGTTTAATAAAAGATTTCTGCTGTTTGGCCTTGATATTGCGGCTCAAGAAATCAGAAAAAAACGTCAGGTGCTAGTGGTTGAAGGATATATGGATGCTATAAGCCTGCATGCAGCAGGTATTGGAAATACAGTGGCGTCCATGGGGACTGCTTTTGCTGCGGGGCAAGCGAAAATTTTAAGGAAATTAGCAGATGAAGTTATTTTCTGTTACGACAGTGACGAAGCTGGGAGAAGAGCTTCAGTTCGTGCTGTAAGTGTTGCTAGAGAGGCAGGACTGCGAGTAAAAGTTGCTGGAGTGCCTGAAGGAAAGGATCCAGATGAATTTGTTAGACGCTACGGAATGGAGGCTTTTATGCAAGTACTTCAGCAGGCGTTGGAAGGAATGGAATTCCAGATAAATGAAACCATACTGCAAAATAATGTTGTAAATTTTGCAGGAAAAGCCGAAGCAGTGTCGAACATACTACCATTCCTATTAGAGTGTAAAAATGAGATTGAGGTTTCAGCATATATCGGTAAAGTAGCTCAAAGATTGACTATTGATGAAGGTTTGATTCTTGATGAGTACCATAAAACTTTACGCAGTAGCGGCTCCCGAAATGGCAGATCCAATACATTGCCAGTAGTGAATGTGACTGCTACGGCAGTAGAACAGGCCGAAAAACTTTTGCTGAAAATATTTTTGGAGTATCCAGAATTAGCAGTAGATAATCAAGATGAGATAAGTGAAACGAATTTTACCTTAGAAGTTTACAGTATAATTTATAAAGCTGTTCTTGCGAAGCCACTTAATGAGCCTGTAAATGTAAGCAGGCTTAGCGAATACATGAGCAATGATGTTTTAGTAGCTTTGGCAGAGATTACAGTAAATCAGGAGGGGGATTGTCCAAAAAAAGACGTTTCTAAAGAGGAAGCCAGTGTGATTGTAGCTGATTGTCTGAAGCAGATGAAGAAGGCTTCTTTGACTAGGGAGTATGAGAAGCATAGCAGTTTGGCAGTGCAGTATGAGCAGATGGGTGATAAGCGATTTCTCGAGGAATTGATGGAAAGTCAAAGGATTAAAAATGAAATCAAAAAATTATACGGGAACTAAAAAGCATATGGAAATAAGGGAAGTTACTGAAATTGCTTCTAAAATAATTACACAGGAGCAGTTTGACGAACTTATTCAGAAAGGAAAGTCTCAAAACGGTGTTCTTTACTATAGTGATATTATGGCCGTGCAGGGTATGGATACTTTATCTATTGAGGATATTGAAAATCTATATGAACTTATTGTCACTAAAGGATTAGAAATAGTTGACGATGTTGCTTCTGGAGAAGGAGATGACTTGCCGGAGGCAGAAGGCGATGTCTTTGGTGATACTGAGGAAATTAATGAGGCAGAACTTGAAAATCTTTCTGTACCGGAAGGAATAAGTACTGATGATCCTGTGCGTATGTATTTAAAAGAAATAGGACGGGTGCCTCTTTTGGTCGGAGAGGATGAAATCAAACTGGCTAAACGTATGGATAAGGGTAAACAGGCCGAGGAAATTTTAGATGGGGAAGAATTGGTTCCAAAAACTAATATTCCTTCCAATATTACGATGAAAAATTTGATTAACAAGATTAGGATAGCCTTGGAAGATGAGCATAAAATAACTGATATGCGCTCTGTTTTTAAAGTATTAAAGCTTATTTCAGAAAGGAATACGGAAGGAGATCCCTGTACTATAGATGAGTACCAGGAGTATATTTTTGAGTTTACTAAGGACGAAAGATTACATCTGCAGAGGCTAATGGCAGAAGAGCATTGTTTTATTCTTGATTGTGATAAAATGCCTGTTGAACAGCCTACAAGTGCACGGGAAGCACATTTATTGTATTCGATTAATGATATGCTAAAAAAAGCAAAAACCCGTTTGGATGCAGGGCGTAAAAAAGACCGTAGCTTTGCTGGAGATTATTTTGAGTTGGAGGAAGATTATTCTGAACTTTTGAAAACAATACAGGAGCAAGGAGATGAGGCAAAAAAATGTCTCTCCGAAGCTAATCTGCGTTTGGTAGTCAGTATTGCAAAAAGATATGTTGGTCGTGGGATGCTGTTTTTGGATTTGATTCAAGAAGGGAATCTTGGACTAATAAAGGCAGTAGAAAAATTTGATTACAATAAAGGATTTAAATTCAGTACATATGCAACATGGTGGATTAAGCAGGCCATAACTCGTGCGATTGCCGATCAGGCACGAACTATACGAATTCCTGTACATATGGTAGAAACCATAAATAAGCTAATAAGGGTATCACGGCAACTGTTACAGGAACTTGGGAGAGAGCCGCAGCCAGAAGAAATAGCGCGGGAGATGGATACTACTGTGGAGCGCGTGCACAAAATCATGAAAATTGCCCAAGAACCAGTGTCGTTAGAGACACCTATTGGGGAAGAAGAAGATTCCCATTTAGGTGATTTTATTGAAGATCATGATGCGCCTACCCCAGCTGATGCAGCATCTTTTACTTTCTTGCGTGAGCAGTTGGAGGAAGTATTGGAAACACTTACTATGCGTGAGAAAAAAGTGTTGGAATTGCGGTTTGGTCTTGATGATGGAAGATCCAGAACCCTAGAAGAAGTAGGACAGCATTTTGGCGTTACTCGTGAACGTATTCGACAAATTGAAGCCAAGGCTCTGCGCAAGTTGCGGCATCCAAGCCGCAGTAAACGGCTGAAAGATTTCCTAGAGTAATTTCTTGACAACTATTTATAAATATTATAAACTACTACCGTTAGTTAGCTGTATGGGCCCATAGCTCAGTGGTAGAGCCGCCGGCTCATAACCGGCTGGTCGTAGGTTCGACCCCTACTGGGCCCACCATCAAATATAGTATAGTGTAACAAGAACTGCAGCACCAGAGTATATTGTCATAGTATTCTCTGGTTTTTATTTAAATAATTTATTTGGCCGATTGTAAAATGAAGTTGAACAGTTAAAAAATCCATAGCGATTAAATCCGTGGTAGAATAGAGTTCACACACAAAACCCTATCGAGGAGGACAATTACTATGGACTACCCACATTCTATCACAGATGCGGAGAAGCGCAAGAAGGGAAATATCTGACGGACATCGACCGAGGCACAATCCAAGCCCTTAACAGAGAGAGAATGAG
>JAJQDY010000081.1 GCA_021201965.1 Phascolarctobacterium sp. | reverse complement strand
ACGGATTCAATCGCTATGGATTTTTCAACTGTTTAACTTCATTTTACAATCGGCCGAAATGAGACAGCCATGAACACGGATAAATTTCTCTGCGAGGCCATGATACTTACCTTGGCGGGACTTATGGTTAAAATAATCGGTTCCGTGAACCGTATTTTACTTTCGCGTCTTCTATGTGGAGAAGGCATTGGGCTCTACCAGATGGCCTATCCGGTTTATCTTCTTCTGCTTTCTGTTTCTGCTGTGGGCGTTCCCGTTGCGATTTCCATTATTGTTGCGAAAAAGACAGCGAAAAACGATCATTACAGTGCCCGCAGAATTTTCAGGGTTTCACTAGTCCTAATGACAACTGTAGGCCTGGCACTGGCGTTACTACTTTTCAGTGCCGCTGGTTGGATGATAAATAGCGGGCTTATCGCCGACAGCCGCGTTTACTATGCCCTTATAGCCTTAACCCATGCAGTGTTTTTTTCCACGGTTCTGGCCTGCTTCCGCAGTTTTTTACAGGGATACAAGTTTATGATGCCGGCGGCCGTATCACAAATCATGGAACAGTTTGTCAGGGTATCAGTTATGGTAGCACTGGCTTTTTACTTGCTGCCTAAAGGATTGGAATATGCGGCGGCAGGAGCAGCTTTCGGGGCAGTACCAGAAGGGCTGGCGGGACTTGCAGTTTTAATTTGTTTTTATTTTAATTACAGAGAGCGCTGGCCGCTTAAGGAAAATATATGCGGCGTATCGGAAGAAAGTGTATTTTACGTTGCTAAAAGGCTGATATTGATTGCGCTGCCTGTTTCCTGTGCCAATATCCTGGTGCCTGTCACAAGCAGTATTGACATGTTTCTGGTTCCAAACAGGCTTATAAGCAGCGGTATTGCTGTGGATGAAGCTACTACCCTTTTCGGCTATCTTGCCGGAATGGCACAACCGCTTCTCATGATGGCGACCATACCCACACTATCACTTGCTGCAAGCCTTGTGCCAGCCATGTCCGAATCCTTTGCCCTGGAAGATGGGGAGAGAATAGAACAAAAAGCGGCCACGGCCATGAAACTATGCTGTCTGGTAACGTTGCCTGCAGCTGCTGGAATGAGTGTTTTTGCAGGGCCTCTTTCCCTTTTGCTTTATGGAACTGACAAAGCGCTTGTGGCTATAATGCATACGGGACTTGCCATTTGGCTGCTGAGAATGCAGCAAATTACTACGGGGATCTTGCAGGGTATCGGCAGGGTAAGTATCCCCATGATCAATATGCTGGTAGGTATTGCGGCTAAAGTGGCGGCTGTATGGGTATTGACTGATGCGGCTCATAATATTATCGATGCGGCATGGGCAACAAATATTAATTTTGCCATGGCGGTGGGACTTAATATCTGTGTACTGTATAAGTGTGGAATTTGTTTTCGGTGGCGTGTCATAGCCCAAATAGCCTTTGCGGCACTGTTCATAGGGGTTGTCATTATATACGGCTACTAGCTACTTCTAGCAACGGCAGGCAATGAGACTGCCGCATCTTTGGCAACTCTGGCAATTGCCGTTGCAATTTATGCAATATTGGTATTCGGTATGGGAATTATAAAAAAAGCCGATTTGCGGCGTATACCTTTGGCAGGGAAGCATATAAAATAATAAAGAAAAGAGGTACGGTATGGGAGCAATAACAGTTGTTGGATTAGGGCCAGGGGCGGCAGGATATCTGTCCCTTGAAACCATAGATATCTTGGAAAGCGGGGCACAGGTAATACTTAGGATTGAGCGACATCCTACCATTGAATGGCTGCGAGAGCAGAATATAAATTTTGTTCCCTGCGATGCGATTTACTAGCAGGAGGATTCTTTTGAAAAAGTATATGAAAAAATAGCGGAATATGTCCTTACAGCTGCAGATAAGGGAGATGTGATCTACACAGTTCCGGGCAGTCCCTTTGTGGCAGAACATACGGTTATCTTTCTGCTTGAAAATGCTCTGAAGAGAAAAATAAAAATTGATATTTGGCCGGCTATGAGTTTTCTGGATCTTGCCTATGGCAAATTGGGCATTGATCCTGTGTCGGGACTGCGCATTGTTGATACAGCCGATTTTGAAGCTATTTCTGCGGCAGGAAGCTATCTTATTATAGTCACGCAGGTATATAGCCGCCTAGTGGCCTCCGACCTTAAAATTGCCCTGATGGACGTGCTGAATGATGTTTACCCGGTCTATTTTTTTCGTAATCTTGGATTGCCGGATGAGGAATGCCGGAAAATCAAATTGTATGAATTGGATCGGCAAACTAGCATAGATCATCTCACCAGTATTTTCGTGCCAGCGCAGGCAGAAGAAGTTTCTGGTGGTGCAACATCTTTTGCTGGCGGCATTTTTAATATACAGCCTTTGGCAGAAGTTATAGGAAGATTGCGTTCGCCTGGCGGATGTCCGTGGGATATTGAACAGACACATGATTCTATACGCAGCAATATAATTGAAGAAGTATATGAATACTTGGAAGCAGTCGATGATCATGATTTTCATGGAATGCGCAAAGAATTGAGGGATATATTAATGCAGGTGGTTTTTCATACCCGTATGGCTGAAGAAGCGGGGAATTTTAACCTTCAGGATGTCATTGATGAAGTAACGGAGAAGCTTATCCGCCGGCACCCGCATGTATTCGGTAATCTTTCTGTGGCAGGAAGTGATGATGTGCTACATAATTTGGAAGCCATAAAGAAACTGGAAAAAAACTGAGCGTACGCATATTTTGGATGGAGTAAGCAAGGGACTGCCTGCGTTGCTTAGAGCATACAAAACGCAGAGTAAAGCTGCAAATGCAGGTTTTGACTGGTCTGACAAAAAAGATGTCTGGAATAAAGTGAAAGACGAACTTGGAGAACTTCAGGAAGCATTGGAAAAAGGGGATTCTAAAGCTGCTGAAAGTGAACTCGGAAATGTGTTGTTTGCTCTGGTTAACTATGCCAGGCATAATAAAATTGAACCGGAAACAGCTCTTAATGGGGTTAATAATTGCTTTACTAGGCGTTTCGGTTATGTAGAGCAAAAGGTAAATGAAAGCAGCCGGGAATGGAAGGATTTTACGTTGGCGGAATTGGATAAATTCTGGGATGCAGCAAAGGCAAAGGAACGTGGCGGTACCCTATAAAAGTAGATCTTGATTGTAAATAAGCTATTTTCTGATATAATGTAGGCATAGGCAGTGAGGTGACGGGCATGCGCAGGCGTAAAAACCGCAGCAGTAAAGATTTTAACATCGTTTTGTGGATATTCGTGCTTATTTGCTTGTTTATCATCGGCCGCCAGGAATATAGCATATATAAGATTCGTCAGGAAGAAATTGCGACACAGAAGCGCATTGAAGAACTCAAGAAAAATAAAGAGGCTTTGGAAAAAGAACGAAAATTACTGGATGATCCGAAATATATCGAAAAGCTGGCCCGCGATGATTATAATATGGTAGGTAAAGACGAAGTACCACTGTTTATCGTTGAACCTGATAAGGAAAACGGGAATAAATGATTGTTATTCACGTTTTTAAATCCTAGTATTGACGGGTGTCCTTTTTAGATATTTATTGACACTGTGAATTTTGTGAGAGTATAATGAAATAGCATAAAAATTTTTTTAAGAAGGAGACTTTTTTTCATGTCACTTGAAGTAGGTGCAATCGTAGAAGGCGAGGTTACTGGAATAACAAATTTTGGTGCCTTTGTGCAGTTACCTGAAGGCAAAGTAGGGTTAATTCACATTTCTGAAGTATCCAACGTCTATGTCAAGGACATTCACGATTTTCTGAAAGAGCATGAAAAAATAAAGGTTAAAATAATATCCATTGATAACCGAGGTAAAATAGCCCTGTCCGTTAAACAGCTTCTACCGCTAGCGGAAATGCCGCAGAGATCACCACAGCATTCTCAAGGAGAAAACCAGGAACGACACGGCAGTTCGTTCCAGTCAAGTACAAAGCCATTGACTGCGCTTTCCTTTGAAGAGAAGTTATCAAAATTTCTGAAAGACAGTGATGACCGTATGCTGGATTTGAAACGTAATACGGAGTCGAAACGCGGCGGCCGTGGTGCCAGACGCGAAAGATGATCTCTGAAAGGGTACTCGCGTGAGTGCCCTTTGTTTGCTATAGGAGAAAATATGCATTCGGCAGTAAAAAAGCTTTATCGCCAGTTAAAAAAACATATTCCCAGGGGAAGCAAAGTTCTGTTGGCGGTCAGCGGAGGCGCCGATTCTTTGGCAATGGCTGACGGTGCAGTGCGGTTAATGGAAGAAGGATGGTTGACAGCAACGGTCTTACATGTGGAACATGGGTTGCGCGGCGCAGAAGCTCTCCGCGATGCAGAAGCGGTCGAAAAATTCTGCATGGAGTGCGGACTACCTTATAAATGTGTTCATGTTGATGTTGCGGCATGTTGTGCTAGAAAGAAGCTTTCTCTGGAAGCAGCTGCTAGATTCCTGCGTTATGAGGCCCTGGAGAGGGAAGCTGAAGCCGTACATGCCAGCTATATAGTTACGGGGCATCAGCTTGATGATCAGGCAGAGACAGTATTATTGCGCCTGTTGCGAGGTACTGCGGCTTCTGGGCTTGGGGCAATGAAAATGCGGACGGGCAATATCCTGCGTCCGTTATTAAGTCTCTGCAGAGCTGATTTGGAAGCCTATTGTGTAGCAAGAAATATTGTATGCTGCCATGACAGTAGTAATGATGATATGGCATACACCCGCAATCGTATACGTCACGAGCTGTTGCCGTATCTGGAAAAGAACTTCAACAGTTCTATAAAAAAATCTTTAGTTCATACGGCAGAACTTTTGCGTGAAGATGAAGAGTTTTTGGCAGGACTTGTCAAAAAGCAGCTGCTTGAAAGGGTCGCAGATAAAGAAGGAGATTTGTTGTTGGATACCCGCGATTGGATGCAAATAGTGGCACCTGTGCGCATGCGAATGCTCAGAGAATGCTATTTTCTTTATGGCGGCGGTGAACTAGGATATCAGCATACGACAGCCTTGGATAGAATTTGTCTTTCTGGGCGCAGCGGTAAATCACTTAAACTGCCAGGCAAAATTTTTGCCGGATACGCTTACGGCATGCTAAGGTTTTACAGAGAAATGAAATCTTTGAGAAAAGGTTTTTCTGTAATATGCGGTGAGGATTTCGATGGAAAGAGATTTACCGTTCCTGGCGGTGAAGTGGTTCTGAAAATTATAACCGGGAAAACCCCACAAATGGGAAATGATAAAGTGGTCTATCCTCTGGAGCTTTGCAGTGATACAATAGAATTACGCAGTCGGCGTAATGGGGACCGCTTCAGTCCGCTTAATGGAGCAGGCATGAAAAAGTTGAAAGATTATTTCATAGATAAAAAAATTCCCCGCGAAGAACGCAACGAGAAAGTGCTTGTCTGCTGCGGAGAAATAGTGTTGGGGATTTTTGGTATGGACAACGGTGCTTTCGGTGACGGGAACTACGATAAATGGCTGGTAGCCAAATTTACATCGGAAGGGTTTGAAAATGGAAATTAATAAGGATATCAAACAGGTACTGCTCACTAAAGAACAGATTGAAGAGCGGGTACGGGAAATGGGAAAGGAAATAACAGCTGCTTATGAAGGCAAAGAGTTGGTAGTCATTATCCTGCTGACTGGTGCAGCATGGTTTGCTGCCGATTTGATAAGGGCCATCAATCTCCCGCTGAGGACAGATTTTATGGTTGCATCGTCCTACGGGAATAGTACTGACAGCAGCGGCAATGTTAGGGTTTATCTTGATATTCGGGAAGATATTGCCGGTAAGGATGTATTGCTTGTTGATGATATTATAGACAGAGGTATTACTTTTGCTGCCATATCAAACATGCTGAAAGAACATAGGCCACTGTCGCTTAAGACTGTTGCTTTGTGCGATAAATGCGAACGGCGCGTCAATGGATTGGATGCCGATTATGTGGGCTTTAAAGTTCCAGATGAGTTTGTTGTCGGGTATGGCCTTGATTTTGCAGGGAATTATCGCAATCTTCCTTATATCGGAATTTTAAAACCAGTGGTATATGCCCGTAAATAATAAATGAGTATTGCCTAAAATTTTTGCCTATACTATAATTATATATTATATACTATGGGTATAGTAAGAATTAAAGGAGGATACGTCCTTGAACAGGTTTTTTAGGAACGTAACTTTTTATCTGCTGGTTATTATCGTTGTTATCTGGATGTTTGACTACTATTCCGCTGGAACTGTCAAACCAACTGATATCAGCTATACCAGTTTCTTAAAATATGTACAACAGAATGAAATTAAGCAGGTCACCATTGTTGATAATATCATAAGTGGTAAGTTACCGGATGGTAAGGAGTTTACGACAGTAGTTCCTAATGACAGTTTGCTTATTTCCCGACTAGAAGAAAAGGACGTGGAAATTAAGGCGGAGTTGCCTCCGCAGCCTCCCTGGTGGATGAGTATTTTAAGTTCCATGCTGCCCATGCTTTTAATTGTCGGCCTGTGGTTCTTACTGATGAACCAGAGTAATGGCGGTGGCGGACGGGTTATGAGTTTCGGCAAAAGCCGTGCCCGCCGCTACGATGAGGACAAAGTAAAGGTAACCTTCAGGGATGTTGCAGGTGCTGATGAAGCCAAGCAGGATCTAGAGGAGGTTGTGGAATTTTTAAAGCACCCCCAGAAATACAATGAACTGGGAGCCAAAATTCCTAAAGGGGTGCTCCTCTATGGACCTCCGGGAACAGGAAAGACCTTGCTTGCTAGGGCTGTAGCAGGGGAAGCTGGGGTACCATTTTTTAGTATTTCTGGTTCTGATTTTGTTGAGATGTTTGTCGGTGTAGGTGCATCCCGTGTGCGCGATCTGTTCGAGCAGGCAAGAAAGAGCGCACCCTGCATTGTTTTTATAGATGAGATTGATGCAGTAGGACGTCAGCGCGGAGCAGGCCTTGGTGGCGGGCATGATGAACGCGAGCAGACACTGAATCAGTTGCTGGTTGAAATGGACGGATTCGGCGCCAACGAAGGAATAATTATGGTTGCTGCTTCCAACAGGCCTGATATCCTTGATCCTGCACTGCTGCGGCCCGGCCGCTTTGACCGGCAGATTGTAGTGGATCGCCCAGACATAAAGGGCCGAGAGGAAATACTTAAGGTGCATGTAAAGGGAAAACCACTCGGGCGAGATGTTGAACTGAAAGTAATTGCTCAGCGCACGCCGGGATTTACGGGGGCTGATCTCAGCAATTTGGTGAACGAGGCTTCCTTAATGACGGTAAGGAAAAATAAAAAAATCATCAACATGCCGGAAATGCAGGAAGCGGCAGAACGGGTTATTATGGGACCTGAGCGCAGAAGCCGTGTCATAAGCGATAAGGAAAAACGTTTGACTGCTTATCATGAAGGCGGCCACACTGTTGCGGGAATGCTGTTAGATAATACTGATCCCGTTAATAAGGTAACCATTATTCCGCGTGGGCGTGCTGGTGGATATACACTGAGTCTTCCCGAGGAAGATCGCTATTATACGACCCGTAGCGAAATGCTTGATGAGCTGAAGGTATTGCTTGGGGGCCGCGTGGCAGAAGCATTGGTGTTGAAGGAGATATCCAGTGGGGCTAGCAATGATTTACAGAGGGCCACTTCTTTGGCACGTCGGATGATTTGCGAGTATGGCATGAGTGATAATATAGGACCGGTAACTTTCGGGCATCGGCAGGATCAGGTATTTTTAGGGCGTGATATTGCTCGTGATAAGGACTACAGCGAAGAGGTGGCTGCTGAGATTGATAAAGAGGTACGGGCTTTCCTTGAAGATGCATATGCTCAGACGGAAGAACTGCTTAGCAAAAATATAGATAAACTGCATACGTTGGCGGAAGCTCTCATAGAGCATGAGACCTTGGAAGCCGGTGAAATTCAAGAAGTACTGAAATATGGGCATCTTTTGACTGAAGATGAGGAAGAAGAATTGAAATCCGGCGAACCGCCACAGAAAGATGTGCCTCAGGTAAATAATACAATAGTCGTTGCCGAACAGCCGGTATGAATCAAGAATCCACACGCTTCTGCTTTATATCAAAATTGCAGAAGCGTTTTTTTGCTTATGTTTATCCTTACTTGACATTTGGTTAACCTGATGTTAACCTTTGCATATATACTGGAGGGATAATATGCGTAAGCGTATCTTGGAATTATTGCGCGAAAATGGACAGAAACTGGTATCTGGGGAGGATATTTCCAGAAAGCTGAATATTACTCGTACTGCGGTGTGGAAACATGTACAGGCTTTAAAAAATGAAGGCTATGAAATAGAGTCCCTGCAGAAACGCGGATATATCCTGCGCAGGATACCTGACCGACTGTTTCCTCAGGAAATAGCTTCTTGCCTTAAAACCAAATGGCTGGGAAGGGATATCTGCTATAAAGAAAAAGTTGATTCCACGAACAATTTTGCAAAGAAACTGGCCAATGAAGGTTGTAGGGACGGGTTGCTTGTGGTGGCTGAAGAACAAGAGGCTGGAAAGGGAAGGCTGTCACGTGGCTGGATTTCCCCATATGCTAAGGGCATATGGTTCTCAGTGGTCTTAAAACCGCCGTTTTTGCCTCAGGAGGCTTCTAAATGTACGCTACTGGCGGCAGTTGCGGTTGCTAAGGCTGTTAATGATATTAAGGGTGTAAAGGCTGCCATCAAATGGCCTAATGACATAATTCTTAACGGACGGAAACTGGTAGGAATACTTACCGAAATGAATGCCGAGTTCGGACACATTAATTATGTTGTTATCGGGATAGGAATCAATACCTGTGCTTCAAGGGATGACTATCCGCCAGAAGTGCGTGATTTGGCCGTATCAGTTGCGGATGCCGCCAAAGAATCGTTCCTGCGGGTGGAACTTCTTGCGGCTGTTCTTAAAAACATGGAAGAATTGTATGAACTTTCCGTTGCGCATGGCTTTTCTGCCGTATTCGATGAATGGCGTAAATATTCATGCATTTTAGGGCAGAAAGTAAAAGTAATTGCCCCAGATAGGACATATTTGGGCACGGCTGTTGATATTGACAGTGATGGGCTGTTGCTGGTCAAAACGAATAACGGTCACCTGGAAAAGGTAGTAGCAGGGGATGTGTCCATAAGACCAGCTACGGCATCTAAGGGAATGTATCAGTAAATAAACAGTTGAGCTTTTACAGCTTTTTGAGTATAATGGTAAAGGCTTTGTACCAGCAAAGGAATGGAAAAGGCATACTTATTTCCTGAGGAGGAACTTATTAAATGTTACTTGTTATGGATGTTGGCAATACCAATATTGTTGCAGGTGTTTTTGAAGGCAAAAAATTAAAGACCCACTGGCGTTTTTCTACCGATCGTTCCAAGACTGCGGATGAATTTGGTATTATACTGCGCAGTGAGTTTAACTATAGTGGTGTACCCATGAAAGAAGTGACTTCTATAATCATTTCCAGCGTTGTACCGCCGGTAATGGTACCTCTGTGCCATATGTGCGAAAGATATTTCGGAATCAAACCTATGGTAGTAGGACCAGGAATAAAAAACGGCATCTCCATCAGATATGATAACCCGAGCGAAGTTGGGGCCGATCGTATTGTAAATGCAGTGGCTGCTTTGGATAAATATAGTGCACTCGGCAAGCCATTGATTGTGGTTGACTTTGGAACGGCTACTACTTTTTGTGCCATATTACCTACAGGCTGGTACTTAGGCGGTGCGATTGCCCCAGGGATAGGAATTTCCACAGAGGCTTTGTTCCAGAAGACCGCTAAACTACCGCGTATTGAGCTTATCAGGCCGAAAACAGTAATTTGCCGCAATACGGTAAAATCCATGCAGGCAGGTGTTATTTACGGCTTTATAGGACAAATAGACGGCATTATAAGTCGCATGAAGAAGGAACTTGGCGGAGAAGCATATGTCATAGCTACAGGCGGTTTTGCTAATACCATGGCGGCGGGATCCGATTCCATTGATGTGGTGGAACCTTTCTTAACTTTGTACGGACTACTTATACTGCATGAAAAAAATTCCAAATAGACATAAAGATTTTTGGCCCGCTTCTGCGGGCTGTCTTTATAATCAATAGTATAAAGGGGAAACTTCCGATGAAAATAGGCAATCTTAGACTTGAAGTGCCTGTGGTACTGGCACCTATGGCAGGCATAACTGATCTGGCGTTCAGATTACTGTGCAAAAAGATGGGTTGCGGATTGACTGTTACTGAAATGATAAGTGCTAAGGGTTTGCTGTATAATAATGCCAAAACAAAAGAAATGTTGCGTATTGATTACAGGGAACGTCCTACTGGCATACAGCTGTTTGGCAATGTTCCGGAAGACTTGGCTCGGGCGGCAAGGATTGCTGCTGATAGTGGTGCTGATATTATAGATTTCAATATGGGCTGCCCTGTAACTAAAATTGTCAATAATGGGGAAGGATCAGCGTTAATGAAGAATCCTGAACTTGCCTATGAGATCCTTACGGCCATGACTGACGCAGTCAAAATACCGGTAACTGTGAAGATAAGGGCTGGTTGGAATGCTTCATGCCGCAATGCTGAAAATATTGCAAAACTGGCTGAACGAGCTGGCGTAGCGGCGATATTTGTGCATGGACGTACCAGGGAGCAGTTTTATGGGGGTAAGGCTGATTGGCAGATAATTGCTATGGTTAAGCAGGCAGTCCGTATACCAGTGTTCGGGAATGGTGATATTTTTTCTGCAGACGATGGCATAAGGATGCTAAAAGAGACTAAGTGTGATGGATTGATGATGGGGCGCGGGGCGGATGGAAATCCTTGGATTTTTGAGCAACTGTATGCGGCTCTCCAGGGAAATCCGCTACCACCCTTACCTGACATAAATAAGCGGCTTGACACCGCCATAGAGCATCTTCAAATGCTTTTGACCCTAAAGGGTGAATATATTGCTGTGAGGGAAATGCGCCGCCATATTTCTGCTTATCTTAAGGGAATGCCGCATGCAGCTGATTATCGCTGCCGTTTTCATCAGCTGACCAGCAAGGAAGAATTTCTGAAGCTTCTAGAAGACTACAGGCAGTGCTGGTATGACTATGTATCATAGTTTTTAGGTGACGTAAGTTGTATAATGATGGCAATTATGTTAAAATACTGTTTTGTAAAAGAAGCTTTTATTAGGAGAAAAACGCATGGACACTGCTCAATGCTGTAAACGCATTATAGGTATCAGTCTTGGTTCATCATCCCGTGATGCGAAAGTAGTTATTAGGTTGGGCGATACGGAAATTTTTCTGGAGCGTCGCGGAACTGATGGAAGTCTGGATAGGACACGCAGGATGTTGGAGCAGTGGGATGGTAAAGCAGATGCAATCGGACTGGGCGGTACGGATCTTTACGTGTACGCAGGTGGCAGACGCTATACTTTCTTGCAGACTGCTAGACTGATTGTAAATGTCAGACATACTCCTGTACTTGATGGCAGTGGACTGAAAAATTCCTTGGAACGTCGCTTGATTGGAAAATTTTCGGAAAATGGGACTATTCACATACGGGACAGTCGGGTTCTACTGGTATGCGGTGTTGATCGCTTTGGAATGGCGGAAGCGCTGCAGGCTGCTGGAGCAAAAGTTACTTTTGGAGATTTGATTTTTGGACTTAATATTGATAAACCGCTATACTCATTGAAAGCGTTAAGCACATGGGCGGCAATACTTGCTCCTGTTATTACCAAATTACCGGTACGATGGTTTTATCCGATGGGGGCCGCCCAAGAAAAGCGTGAAAAGCGGCATCCAGAATATTTTCTGGAAAATGACATTATAGCAGGAGATTTCCATTTTATAAAAAAATTTATGCCGGATAAATTGCCAGGAAAAATAATTATTACAAATACCGTTACCACTGGCGATAGAGAAATGCTGAAGCGGGCGGGGGTTAAAATTCTAGTTACGACTACCCCGTGCTTTGAAGGGCGTAGTTTTGGCACTAACGTAATGGAGGCCGTATTGGTGGCATTACGAGGTGCTAAGCAGGCACTAGTGGCGGATGAATATATTAAACTTTTAGATTATTATAAAATTGATTCATCAGTCGAATGGCTGTGAATAAAGGAGCAATAATAATATAATGGAAAAATTTGCTTTTATCCTGCATCCTTTATCTGCAGGGGATATGGGACTGATATCGCCATTTTTAAAATATGTACCTGAAAAATTGCTGGAGGCCTGTTTGAAAAAGAAGAAACCTTTTAAAGTTTCGCATATTACTGGTGTAAAAAGTCAATATGCGGAGGCAGAAGGTTGGTTTGTGGGCTGTCCGCTTACGGCGCGGCAAATGTTAGAATTGCCAGAAGAGTTTGTGCTTGATAGGATTATTGAAGCAGGCCATATAGCTGAGGATTTGGGTGCAAAAATTGTTGGGCTTGGGGCATTCACTTCTATTGCAGGAGATGCTGGCATTACTGTGGCAAAACATTTAAATATAGCGGTTACTTCAGGTAACAGCTACACGGTTGCAACAGCTGTCCAAGGGACAAAAGCTGCAGCTGCAATGATGGGAAAATCCTTCGATAGCTGTCATGCGGCAGTAGTTGGCGCTAGCGGTTCTATTGGCGCAGCCGCAGTACGGCTGTTGGCTGGCGAAGTACCGCATATAACTCTTGTAGCAAGAAAGCTCGCTCCATTGGAAAATCTGGCACAGGATATAATCAGCAGGGAACAGTGTCAGGTGGATGTGACAGGCGATATTCACGGGTCACTTAAGAACGCAGATATTGTCATCGCAGTTACAAGTGCACTGGATTTTTTGATTTCTCCAGAGGATTTAAAACCTGGAGCAGTGGTCTGCGACGTAGCAAGGCCCCGTAATGTATCTAGAGCAGTATCAGCTAAACGCAGGGATGTATTGGTTATTGAAGGCGGGGTTATAGATGTGCCTGGAGATGTGGATTTCCATTTTAATTTTGAATTTCCGCCACGCATGGCCTACGCCTGCATGGCAGAAACTATGATTCTCGCCCTGGAATCCCGATATGAAAATTTCAGCCTAGGCCGCAATCTCGATGTCAATAAGATAAGGACAATTGCTGAATTGGCCGAAAAACATAATTTCCATTTGGCGGGCTTCCGCAACTTTGAACGAGCTGTAACTGAAGAAGAAATTGACTTTGTCAAACATTCCGCATTGGGAACTCTTGTAGCTCACAACCGATAATGTTGAAAGGTATAGGGCAAAAAAATATAATGTATGCTATAATTTTATTCAGATAAATATTCAGTAGCTTAAGAGAGATTTTCAGTGCTGTTTAAAGTATGAATAAATAAAAACGCAAAGGAGCAGTAAAATGGCCAATAAAGAGACTATTTTAACAGTTGAAGGTCTGAAAAAACTGGAAGATGAACTGGAAAATCTTCGCAGTGTCCGACGCCCTGAAGTTGCAGAACGGCTGAAACTTGCTATTTCTTATGGCGATATTAGTGAAAACTCAGAATATGATGATGCTAAAAGTGAGCAGGCTTTCATTGAGGGGCGTATTCTTGAACTCGAGCAGATGATTAATACTGCAACCATAATTGATGGCAAGGCAAATAAAAAAAAGAATGTTGTTTGTGTGGGCTCAACTGTCGTTGTAAAGGATATGGAAACCAAGGAAGAAGAAACTTACACTATCGTAGGTACTACTGAAGCAGATCCTTTTAAAAATCGGATTTCAAATGAATCGCCAGTAGGAGCTGCTATTTTGGGATGTAAAGTAAATACTGTGGTTCAGGTTAATACTCCGGTAGGGGAATTATCTTATAAAATTTTGAAGGTCAAATAAAAAAGAGGAACAGATATGGCTGAAGAAAAAAACATACAACAGCCAGAAGAAAAGATTTTGCCGACTGAATCTAAATTCAATGAGCAGATGCAGGTGCGTCTGGAAAAAATGCGTAAGATGGAAGAGCATGACTGGCAGCCATTCGGGCATAGATTTGAGTGTACCGATCATGCAAGTGATATTGCTGCAAATTTTGAGGAACTGGCTGCTAAAGAAACGGTTGTGCGTCTTGCAGGACGCATAATGGCCATACGTGGGCATGGAAAAACCTGCTTTATGGATATGATGGATAAGAGCGGCCGTATCCAGATTTATGTGCGTAAAGACGCAGTAGGCGAAGAAAATTATTTGCTTATCAAACTGATGGATATTGGTGATATAGTAGGTGTAAGCGGTACTGTTTTCCGCACACATATGGGAGAGTTGTCTGTTAAAGCTTCTTCTTTGGAAGTGCTTGCTAAGGCACTCAGGCCGCTTCCGGAAAAATGGCATGGGCTAAAGGGCATCGAAATGCGCTATCGCCAGCGTTATGTTGATTTGATTGTAAATCCTGTGGTGCGTGATACTTTTGTAAAACGTAGCCAAATAGTTAAAAGCGTGCGTGAGATTCTGGACAGCAGGGATTTTCTTGAAGTTGAAACTCCTATAATGCATTCTATTGCAGGAGGAGCAGCAGCGCGGTCGTTTATAACTTATCATAACGCACTTGACAGGTACCTTTATATGCGTATTGCTCCAGAATTATATTTGAAACGTCTTATTGTCGGTGGATTGGAGCGTGTATATGAGTTGGGCCGCGTTTTCCGCAATGAAGGGATTGACATAAAGCATAATCCTGAATTTACCATCGTTGAAATTTATCAGGCATTTGCCGATTATAAAGACATGATGGAACTTACGGAGATTATAGTTTCCCAAACGGCAAAAAATGTTTTGGGAACAATGAAAATTACCTATGAGGGGCAGGATATTGACCTGACACCGCCGTGGAACCGCCTGACAATGATTGAGGCAGTGGCTAAATATACTGGCCAAGATTTTATGGGAGTGGCTGATATTGAAACAGCACGGCAGATGGCTGCATCTATAAATGTGCCGATAGAGAAAAAATATGGTATTGGGAAGATAATCAATGCTTGTTTTGAAGAACATGTTGAAGAAAAACTCATCCAGCCTACTTTCATTACCGGACATCCTAAAGAGATTTCGCCACTTGCCAAAAGCAGCGCAGAGGATCCAGAAATTACAGACCGTTTTGAAGGATTTATTTATGCCCGCGAGATTTGTAATGGGTTTACGGAGTTGAACGATCCTATAGATCAGCGTGAACGCTTTCTGAAACAGGTTGAGGAAAGAGCGGCTGGCGACGATGAAGCGCATATGATGGATGAGGATTTCGTAAATACCTTGGAATATGGGTTGCCTCCAACAGGTGGGCTCGGTATAGGTATAGATCGTTTAGTCATGTTTCTTACGGGTAGTTCTTCCATACGTGACGTACTATTTTTCCCGCATATGCGCAATAAAAACCAATAAAAAATAAAATAAGAAGTGCTTTATGTAATGCACAAAGCATTTCTTATTTTATTGGTTTTAAATTAAAATGTGTGAAAATATACATAAAGCCGCTTGCAAAAATTTACAAGCGGCTTTATGTATATTTTATAGACCTGCTTGTTCAATACCGCTGAAAATGAATCCTAAATGTCCGATATAGTTTAATAATACCAGACGCCAACAGTTATCAGTATATTCCAGCACGTTAATACAAGTGTTGTCCTGTTTTATTTGCCAGAAATGACTCATTTCAAGGTCCAGAAGATCGCAGATGATAGCTTTGTTTACAGCATCGTGTGCTGATATCAGAATAGTTTTACTGTCATATTTAAGAGCGTATTCATCAAAAGCTGCACGAACACGTAGCCTGACATCATCTAAGGTTTCGCCGCCTGGCATCTGTACTAGGTGCGGTTGGTTGTGCCACTGGGAAAATTCTACAGGATAATTTCGCCTAATTTCTTCTGCCAAAGCACCTTCCCATGCACCATGATTTATTTCTAAAAGTCGTTCGTCTGGCTGAACGTGTAGATTATGGAATGAAGCACACATTTGGCAGGTTTGGTGGGAACGTTTAAGAGGACTGGATATGCATAAATCAATAGGGATTTTTGCCAAGCACTGGGCCAAAAGTTTTCCCTGTTCTAGGCCGCGCTGGCTTAGGGGAGTATCCTCCTGCCCCTGATAACGACCTTCAATATTCCAGGTAGTTTCTCCATGCCGCACTAAAATTATTCTTACCATTTTAGCTTTAGCTCTCACAATTTATCAGTTTGACATCTAAAATGCCTTTTATGTTTCGTAATTTGGTCATAATATCTTTCGGAATATCATCACCGACGGCAATCGCCATAATATTTGTTTCCTCATCAGTGGAACCGCCTACCTGCATGCCGTTAATGTTGATGCCGGCGCTGCCTAAAATAGTTGCCATCTGCCCGATCATGTTGGGTTTATTGACATGAGGAACTAAAAGCAGATAGCCTTCAGGCTTAAAATCAATTCTGGAATGATCAATTTCAACAATTTTAGCTTCTTTCTCATCGAAGAGGGTACCCACCACTTGATGCTCTGATTTTGATGTTATTATCTTGGCGGTAATAGCGGTAGTGAAATATCTTGACTGGTGTGATTTGCTTTCTTTGACATTCAAATGACGTTTTTTTGCAATACTAGGTGCGTTAACAAAATTGACGCTGTCCTGTAGAATTGGATTTAACAGGCCTTTTAAAAAAGCAGTTGTTAATGCTTGGGTTTCAGTTTCAGATAAAGCGCCAGTATACTCTACTTCTATCTCGCAGACTGGTGCTCCCGCTAGAGCAATACCGATAGTGCCCATACGTTCTGCAAGTCTAAAATATGGCTGAATAACAGTTGCGACACTTTTGGGTATGGGGGCCATATTCACCGCAGTCATTACTGGTTTCCCTTCTAGGGCATCAATAACACCAACGGCTACGTCTACAGCGACTCCAATTTGCGCTTCAATGGTAGAGGCGCCTAAATGCGGCGTCTGTACTACATTGGGAATTCCTAGGAAAGGATTATTTTCTGCAGTTAAAGGTTCATCAGGATAAACGTCAATTGCAGCTCCAGCGACTTTTCCAGATTTTAGGGCTTCTGCTAAAGCTTTAGTGTCAACGCAAGCACCGCGTGCACAGTTGACAATACGTACGCCGTCTTTCATTTTGGAAATTGCATCAGCATTAAGCATATTTCTCGTTTCGTCGGTAAGTGGTGTATGGATGGTAATATAATCTGATTTTGCCAGCAAAGTATCAAAATCAACTAATTCCACACCTACCTGTTGGCCACGTTCTTCAGTTATATAAGGATCGTAACCTATAGTAGTCATTTCCATCGCCTGCATGCGACGTGCCACGCGGCTACCAATGCGCCCTACGCCAATTATACCTAATGTTCTTCCCTGAACCTGAATACCATCAAAACTTTTACGATCCCATTTACCTTCTTGGATAGAAGCGTGGGCCTGAGGGACGTGCCTTGTCATAGCCATCATTATGGCAATGGTATGTTCTGTGGCAGCTAAAGTATTGCCTTCTGGTGCATTTAAAACCATGATGCCTCTGGCAGTGGCGGCAGGAATATCAATGTTGTCTACACCTACGCCAGCGCGTCCAATAACCTTTAAATTAGTGGCAGCACCAATAATTTCCTTGGTAACCCAGGTTTGGCTGCGGGTTACTAGCGCATCGTATTCACCAATACAGGCTATCAGTTCGCTGACAGACATATTAGTTTTAACATCTACGTCAAAATGTTGGCGTAGTAAAGCTACACCTTTTTCACTTACATCATCACTTACAAGAATTTTCATGGTCATAATTTCCCTCCTGTTTTACTGTTACAAATTAAATATAAAATTTCTTGAAATTAACACAACTTGCGGTATTCATCCATAAAATTAGCTAGAGCCTGGCAGGATTCTATTGATACTGCATTATAAGCAGATGCACGACAACCGCCCACCAGACGATGTCCGCCAACACCGACAAAACCGGCAGCCTTCGCTTTATTTATAAAATCTTTTTCTAGTTCTTTTTCGGCTAGATTAAACGTAATATTCATTTTACTGCGGTAAGCTTTTTCAGAATGGCCTATATAGAAACCATCGCTATTATCTATGGTATTGTAAATTATTTGGGACTTAGCTATATTATTATGCTCTATTGCAGAAATGCCGCCCATTTTCTCCAACCAATGCAGAGTTTTATTAATCATGTAAATACAGAAAACCGGTGGAGTATTATAAAGAGAATCATTATCAGCAAAGGTCCGATATTTCATCATGGTTGGCAGGTTTTGATTGGCCGTAGCCAAAAAATCTTTTTTTATAACTACTATCACAACACCGGCAGGACCGAGATTTTTCTGTGCCCCTGCATAAATGAGATCAAAATCTGCTACGTTTATACGGCGGGATAGAATATCACTTGACATGTCGCAGATAAGCGGAACATTCACTTGTGGGAATTTTTGAAACTCTGTACCGTATATAGTATTGTTAGATGTAATGTGTAGATAAGATGTATTTGGTTTAATATTGTAGGTTTCAGGAATATAGCAGTGATTGCGATCAGCACTTGATGCAGCTTCGTATGCTTCACCAAAAAAATTAGCTTCAGCCATGGCCTTTTTTGCCCAAACACCTGTATTTATATACGCTGCCCGAGATTTAGTGAAGAAGTTGGCGGCAGTCATCAGAAACTGGGTGCTGCCTCCTCCTTGAATGAATAGTATATCGTAGTTGGCAGGTATTTCCATCAGTTTACGCAATAAATCCTTGGTTTCTTGGTGTAGCGTGTTATACTCACTGCTACGGTGACTCATTTCAATGATGCTCATCCCAGTATTTTTGAAATCTAAAAATTCCTGTTGCGCTTCCCGTAAGACATCTAAGGGTATACATGAGGGACCAGCGTTAAAATTATAGGCTCTTTTCATAAATAATACTCCTTTGTAAAAATAAAATAGAGAAGCTTCCCTTGGGACGAGCTTCTCTTTCTCGCGGTGCCACCCAAATTGCCTACGGCCATCTTTAGTCGGCTTTATCGGGCTGTACCGTCAGATTCATCATCTGCCGCTCCAAAGCGGAAAAGTCCTGCATTACTACTACCTCACATTAACTGGTAGCTTTCTTAAAGTGCAACAGGCTGCTTCTTTTTCATAGCGTTTATGTATAAAACGATTTGCTACAATTATACCACTTAAAAAAGTAACGTCAAGTGAATAAATACTGCAAATGATTTTTATAATAATTTAAAAAACATATTAAATATTTGCAAAATATAAGGAAAGTTCCTGCTTTTGGAAAATTTAGCGGAGAATTTTATGATATAATAATTCATATAAAAATTATTGGTGAATGCCTGAGGAGAGAATATGTCGGACAAATTTTTGATAATTGATGGAAGCAGTCTTATACATAGGGCATTTTTTGCTTTACCTTCACTAACTAACAGTCAGGGTCTTCATACAGGTGCTATCTATGGATTGTGTAATATGTTGCTAAAACTTCTTGGAGATGTGAAGCCGCAGTATATGGTTGTAGCTTTTGATAAATCGCGTAAAACATTCAGAACAGAAATGTTTGCTGATTACAAGGGACAGCGTAAGCCTACACCTTCTGAATTGTCAGAACAATTCCCTATAGCTGCAAGATTACTGGCAGCAATGAATATTCCAGTTTTAGAAATGGACAATTATGAAGCGGATGATATTATAGGTACTTTTGCTGTCCACGTACCTGAGGGTATTGAAGTGATTATTGTCACTGGTGATCGTGACGAATTGCAGCTTATAGATGGACGTACGAAAGTGTTTTATACAAAACGAGGTATTACTGGCATTCAAATTTTCGACGAACCAGAATTTACAAAGGTCTATGAAGGACTTGTACCAAAGCAATTAATAGAGCTAAAAGCTTTAATGGGGGATGCGTCTGACAATATTCCAGGTGTACCTGGCGTTGGCTCAAAAACAGCGCTTAAACTGATAAAAGAATATGGCTGTGTAGAACAGGTACTAGAAAATATAAAAAATATTGAAGGCAAAGGGCTTCAAAAAAAATTAAGCGAAAACAGGAATCTTGCGATACTATCAAAAAAACTGGCAACGATTTTCACAGATGTACCTGTGAATCTTGATATATCAAGTTATGAACTCGGTACAATGAGCAAAGAAGCCAATACTATCATGCAGGATTTGGAATTTAGAAATATGTATGAACGTTTTACCGTGGTATTGCCAGCAGAAGAAGGCGGATTGGAACTGTTTGGAGATGTTGTTGATGAAAAAGCTGTAGCAGTAAAGAGAATAGTAAGTAATACTGAAGCAGCACAACTCTTTTCTTCGTTTAAAAATGGAGAAACAATTTGTTTTTCAGCGACAGTGAGCGGCGTTTTGCCAGACTTGTATTTTAGTCGGGCAGAGATTTTTGTTTTCAATGAAGTCTATGTTATGGAAGAGAACAGTGACGGTTGGGAATATTTTTACAATTGGCTTACTGATACATCAAAGCCTAAAGCTACTTGTGACAGTAAGGAAGTATATAAGGTATGCCTTTGTCGCAATATAAAACCATGGGCCATTACAGATGACATTGCTTTGGCAGCCTATCTTGATGATCCAGGGCACAGTTCCTATGCACTTAAAGATCTGACAGCTAGGTATCTTTATAGACCTAAAATAAATACCAGTGAAAATGTTTCGATTCTGCTTGCGGTATTAAAGGGAAAATTGTCAGAACGTGGATTAAATAAATTATACAGTGAACTCGAAATGCCTTTGATCCCAGTGCTGGCTCAGATGGAATATACAGGAATTAAGGCAGATATGGAGCTCTTGGAGCAACTGGCTGAAAACATGGCTTTCCGTATAGATAGGCTTGAGAAAACAGCCAAGGAACAGGCTGGCGAAGATTTCAATCTAAAATCACCAAAACAGTTGGGATTCATTCTATTTGAAAAGCTTAAATTACCGGTTATTAAAAAAGTTAAAACAGGCTATTCCACGGATGTTAAAGTACTGGAACAGCTGAAAGGGCAGCATCCTTTAGTAGATACAATTTTTGAACACCGCAGATTAGCCAAGCTCCATTCAACTTATTTAGATGGATTGAAGCCGCTTTTAAATCCTAAAACAAAACGGATTCATACACATTTTCAGCAGGCGGTTACTGTTACGGGACGGTTATCCAGTGCCGATCCCAATTTGCAGAATATTCCTACCAGAACGGAAGAAGGTCGGCAAATCAGGAGAATTTTTGTTCCAGGGGATGGATATGACTATCTGATGAGTTGCGATTATTCTCAGGTAGAGTTACGTATATTGGCTTGTATTGCGCAAGACGAAGTATTGTTAGAATCATTTCGTAATAAGGAGGATATACATGCCCGTACGGCGGCGGAGGTATTTGGAACACGGTTAGACCAAGTCACAGCGCAGATGCGTAGCAAAGCTAAAGCTGTTAATTTTGGCATAGTTTACGGAATCAGCGATTTCGGACTGGCCCAGCAACTGAATGTTTCTCGGAATGAGGCTGCAGGATATATTGCCAGTTACTTTTCTCGTTATAAAGGTGTAAGAAAATATATGGATGATATAATAGAGTTGGCTCGCAGCCAGGGTTATATAACTACACTTATGGGTCGGCGGCGCTATTTGCCTGACATAAATAGTAGCAATTTTAATTTGCGAAGTTTTGCTGAGCGTACGGCAATTAATACGCCTATTCAGGGAACTGCAGCTGATATAATGAAGTTGGCAATGATAAAGGTATCAGAAGATTTGGCGGCAGCTAAGTTCAAAACGCATATTTTATTGCAGGTGCATGATGAATTGGTGCTGGAAGTTCCAGAATATGAAAAAGAGCAAGTGGCTGAATTAGTATGTAAGGCTATGGAAGGTGCAGCAGTTTTAGACATACCCCTTTTAGCTGATGTAAAATTTGGCAAGAATTGGGCACTTGCGAAATAGTAGGGACCAAAATGCCAGAAATGCCAGAGGTTGAACAAGTTAAGAAAACTTTAGCACCGCATGTCATAGTAAGAAAAATTGAGGCAATAGATGTTAGGCTTGGCAGATTGATAAAATATCATTCTTTGAAAAAGTTCGTAAGCGGGTTACTTGGTAAAATTATTTTGGATGTGTGACGGAATGGAAAATATTTAGTTTTGAAAACTGGTGCTAAGCAACAGCTTGTAATACATCCAAGAATGACAGGTGCTCTAATTGCTCAGAGTAGCACGTTGCCTGCTCCTGATTATGCAAAAATAAAATTTGAATTGTCAGGAGGTGTGACCATGTGGTTTACAGATATTAGGACATTCGGCACACTGTATTTGGTAACGGACGTGGATATTTTTATAGAAGGATATGAAACATTGTGTCCGGAGCCGTTAAGTTCAGGTTTTACAGTAAAATATTTACAGATGCGTGCATCTAAAAGTCGTAAAGCAATAAAATGCTCCCTTCCCGATTTGATGGACATTCAATCAAACGCTATAATGGAAAGGGAAGGTGAACAGAAATGGGAAATAGAAAAGGCCAGGCTCCGCCGCGTTATGAAGAAGCATTCAAGGAGGGAGCCATCAAGCTGGTGACCGAGCAAGCCGCCCGAGTCGGGAGGTTGCATCGGAGCTGGAAATCCACCACGATACGCTGCGCAACTGGCTTAAGGGGGTCGGTATCGCGGCAGGTAGCGCGGACCGTGCGAACCGGGAGGCAAAGCGGCTTAAGGAGTTGGAGGCGCAAAACCTGGAGCTGCGCAAGCAGATGGCCGAGAAAGATGAGGTCATCGATGTGCTAAAAAAATCCGTCGGCATACCTTCAAAACCTTAGATGAAAAGTACAGCTATATCAAGCGGGACCGCTTCGGGATGTCGAAGGGAAAGCTATGCCGTTTGTTGGAGGTGTCCCGGAGCGGTTATTACGCCTGGCAGGGGCGCGGGCCCAGCCGCCGTGCTCTCAAAGACCTGACGTGTGTGGTCTATGACAGCTTCGGCGAGAACGTGAACATGATGACCT
>JAJQDY010000069.1 GCA_021201965.1 Phascolarctobacterium sp. | reverse complement strand
GATTCAATCGCTATGGATTTTTTAACTGTTCAACTTCATTTTACAATCGGCCCTTTTTATTTTATCCAATCCTTATTCTTAATGCAACGGATCGGGACCAAACCTATTAGACCCATATGTTCCTCTTACAAACAACAAATAAAGTCTAAAAAAGAAATTACTTAGAGGAACAAGACTAAATAGCATCCACCAACCACTTCTATCCAAATCATGGCACCGCCGTATCCCAAAAGAAATCATTATAGATACATTTAATACCACTAGCACCAGCTGTATAGCCTGCAACAAAAATTTAAAAGTTTGCCAGAAAAACATTATGTTAAGTGCGGAAATGACGGATACTATAATGCCAATAACAAACTGTTTCCAGAAAAACGGCCACCTATTGATCCGCCCTTCGGTGCTTAAATATTCCCCCACTAAAACAACGGGGTTATGCTTCCCCCTCTTGGTTTCTTCATATTTTTTATCCGCATGGTAACCACCACATCGTCATCATTTACCTTCTGTTCCATTGATGCGGGAATCCCTGCATCCTTAATAGCCGACATAATCTGCTTGATACTGTTTAAATAAATACGCACATCATTTACAATTACCATGCGCTTACTTTTGTCCCTTTCCCTGCCTTCTAACAATTTTGCTATATAATTTTCAGTCTGCCTAACACTATACCCGGTATCCAATATGACATTCAGAACCTCCAGCTGCCTTTCTTCGCTTTCCAGCTGAAGAAGGGCCCTGGCATGCCTTTCGCTCAGACCGTTGTCAATAAGAATCGCACGTACTTTAGCAGGCAAACGTAACAGCCGCAGTTTATTTGCTATAGTTGACTGTTTTTTGCCTACACTTGATGCTATGGTACCCTGAGTAATGTGGAATGTTTTCATCAAATGTTCATATTCTTCAGCTTCTTCAAAAAAATTCAAATCTTCTCTTTGCAGGTTTTCAACCAAGTCTATTTCTGCAATTTGCTGGGATGTACATTCACTGATAATTACAGGTACCTTGTCCAATTTCGCCATTTTTGCAGCACACAACCGCCGTTCCCCAGCAATCAAAAGATATCTTCCATCATCATCTGAAGGGGCAACCAATAAAGGCTGTAATACTCCATACTCAGCAATTGAGGTAGCAAGCTCGTTTAACTCCTCAGCATCAAAATTTTTTCGGGACTGGTAGGGATTAGGAAAAATCTTATCAATGTCAACTTTAGCTACTTTTACCTCAACTCCGGACGAGTAGCCGTTAATACCCGTATTTTCTGGTTCAAGTACCCAAAACCCGTCGTCAACAAACATCAATAATCCTCCCTTCACTTCTTTTTTACACCTAGCGGCTGTTTTCCCGGAATACCAGCACGACGCGGATACTTTTCAGATACAGCTTTAATTTTTTTACAATAACAACAGCACGTCCGCCGTCAAGATCCAGAAGCTTTATAGATTTTATTTCAAGCAACCATCCTCCTAAAATCTTTAATGCCTCTTCATCTTTATCAATCTCTTCTGCAAATTTGCTTCCTTTCAGCGCCATGAAAAGCCCTCCTGGTTTTACTAGCGGCAGGCAATATTCCGCCAGTACATTTAACCTGGCAACCGCACTGGCTGTAACCAAATCGTAACCCTCTCGGTGCTTTAGATTATGCCCAGCATCTTCTGCCCGCAAATGTACGCATGCTATATTTTCCATGTCTAATTCATCTATGACCTGTGCGAGGAAATTTAACCTTTTTGACAAAGAATCTATTAGCGGCACCTTTAATGTGGGACAGTAAATTTTCAGGGGCACCCCTGGAAAGCCAGCTCCTGTGCCTATATCTGCCAAACATTTTTCGGGAAATATTTCGTCGTTGTAAATCATAATTTAATCAATCACATGCTTTTACGGACGCCTCTTCCGGTCCTGTAATAGCCGTCAGATTCATGACTTTATTTCCCCGCAACAGCAGTTCGTAATATTTTGTGACCTGCGCAAGCTGCCCACTGTTAAAATATAGTCCATCCTTCCGTCCTTTTTCTGCCAGGATCGCTGTAAAATCCATCACTAAGACCCCTTTTGGTGTTTCATCTCCAAAACAATCATGAGCACACTTATATCCGCAGGAGTTACCCCGCTGATGCGTGAAGCCTGCCCTAAGGATGACGGCTTTATTTTTGCCAGCTTCTCCGCCGCTTCGCTGGACAATTCTTTTATTGCAAGATACTCAATATCAGAAGGGAGTTTTTTATTTTCAATTCTTAATATGCGCTCCACTTCTTCGCGCTGCTTATTTATGTAGCCTTCATATTTAGCATATATTTCAACCTGCTCTGCCACCTGCTCAGACAGACCGGGCAGACTAAAAGCTTCCTGCAGTTTACTGTAAGTTACTTCCTGCCGCCGCAACAGCTCAAACAGGTTATTCCCATTACGTAGAGGAGCTGTACCCATGGCCCGTAGCTTACTGTTATTTTCATCACGAGGGCCTATATTGATTTTCTTAAGCTGCGCAAGAGCTCGTTCAAAAGTAGTCCTTTTTTCTTTAAAAATATTATAACGATTATCATCTACAAGCCCAATAACCCTGCCTTTTTCTGTCAAGCGCAGGTCGGCATTATCATTCCGCAGCAGCAGGCGGTATTCTGATCTCGATGTCATCATACGATAAGGCTCGTCCGTGCCTTTGGTTACCAAATCATCTATCAGCACCCCAATATACGCTTCATCGCGGCGCAATACGAAGGGATCTAAACCTTTAATTTTGCGCATGGCATTAATACCTGCAATAAGTCCTTGAGCCGCCGCCTCTTCATAGCCGCTAGTACCATTTGACTGTCCTGCTGAAAAGAGCCCTTTTATTTCCTTATGCTCCAACGATAAGTTCAGTTGTAATGGGTCAAGACAGTCGTAATCAATGGCATATCCTGCCCGCATCATCTGACAGTGTTCCAGTCCTGGAATCGTTTTCATAAACTTAAGCTGCACATCAGCTGGCAGAGACGAACTCATTCCTTGTACGTACATTTCCCTAGTATGTGTGCCCTCAGGCTCAATAAAAAGCTGGTTGCGTTCTTTATCTGCAAAGCGTACCACTTTTGACTCTATTGAAGGACAGTACCTTGGTCCCACTCCTTCAACCATACCGTTAAACATTCCTGACAGATGCAGATTATCGCGAATAATCTTATGGGTATTTTCATTAGTATATGTAAGCCAGCAGGGTATTTGTTCCCTTTCCGTGATATCGCTAATAAACGAAAAATTGCGCACCACATCATCGCCGTACTGGACTTCCATTTTTCCATAATCGATGCTAAGCGCGTCAATCCGTGCCGGTGTCCCTGTCTTAAAACGCATGAGTTCCAGACCGTTATCGAGGAGGGAATAAGAGAGTTTTTCCGCGCTGCGCAACCCGTTCGGACCGCAACTATAGTTTACCGATCCGTAAACAATCCTGCTGCGTAAATAAGTTCCCGTTGCCAAAATAACACAGGATGCTTCGTATATTTCTCCTGTTTCAGCCTCTACACCGACTACTTCACCGTTTCTCACCAGCAGTCTGTCAATCATAAGCTGTTTTAAGGCAAGACTTTCCTGATTTTCTATAATTTCTTTCATTAAGGTATGGTACCATCGCTTATCTTCCTGAGCCCTCAAGGCATGCACCGCATAGCCTTTACCAGTATTCAGCAAGCGCATCTGTAGGCAGGCCCGATCGGCGATAATTCCCATCTGGCCGCCGAGAGCATCAATTTCGCGCACCAAATGACCTTTTGCTGGTCCGCCAATAGAAGGATTGCATGGCATTAATGCCACGTTGTCAAGTGATAAAGTTGCAAGAAGAGTCCTGCCACCAAGTCTCGCTGCCGCAAGGGCAGCCTCAATTCCCGCATGTCCGGCTCCTATAACTATGACATCGAAAACTTCCGTAATACGTCCCATGGCACCTCTGCCCTAAATATTATTTACCGATGCAGAAACGAGAAAAAATCTCGTTTATAATTTCATCTGGAATCGTGTCACCAGTAATTTCCCCAAGTAAATTTATCGCCCGCCGCACATCAATAATGATGCAGTCATAAGGCATCCCGTCACTTACAGCTTGGCCAGCGTCTGTTAAGGACTGCAGAGCCTGCCGCAGTAGCTCTTCATGTCGTGCATTTTGTACGTAAATACCGCTGGATAAAGTTCCTTTATCTCCATAAACATAGCTTTTTAACCAATCAAAAAGTTCATCCATCCCCACACCAGTTTTAGCAGATAATGCGATAACTTTATTTGATCCAAAGCGCTGTTTTAAAATATCAAACGTCGCAGCTACATTAAGATCGCTTTTATTTACTATTATAACATAAGGGCGTGTGGCAGCAGTCTTAAAAATTTCTTCATCCTCGGCAATTAAATCTTCGTTTCCATCTACTACGCAAATCACTAATTCCGTATCCTTAAGCAATTCCAGAGTCTTTTTCACTCCAAGCTGCTCTACATAATCATCGCTTTTCCGGATGCCGGCCGTATCTGATAATACCAGCGGCACCCCATCTATTAACAGCTGTTCTTCAATCACGTCGCGCGTAGTTCCCGCATATTCCGATACAATAGCCCTTTCTTCTTTCAATAGCGCATTTAAAAGACTTGATTTTCCTACATTTGGCCTGCCAATTATGGCCGTGCGGAGGCCATCTCGTAAAATCCTGCCGGTATGAGCATTATTTAAAAGATCCGATATATTTGCTCCGACTTCCAGGATTTTTTTCTTTACTTCACCAAAAGTAATTTCTTCAATATCTTCTTCCGGATAATCTATGGCAGCCTCCAGGCACACAACAATATCCAGCAACTGCCGCCGCAAATTGTGCAGGACCCCTGCCAGCTCTCCATTCTGCTGCCGCGCCGCCAGTTTTAAGGAAGCTTCGCTGCGGGAACTTATGATATCCATAACTGCCTCTGCTTGAGTAAGATCAATACGACCATTTAAAAAAGCCCTTTTAGTAAATTCTCCTCTTTCTGCTGGTTTTGCCCCGGCAGCGTACGTAAGGGACAGTATTTTCCGCAACGCCTGCATGCTTCCATGACACTGAATTTCCACCACATCTTCCGCCGTATAGGAGTGAGGCGCATCCATATATACTGCCAATACCTCATCGACCAAACTATTATCTTGTAAATCATAAATATGTCCATATACCATCGTGTGGGACGAGTAATCAGCAAGGTTTTTTCCTGAGGCGGCCCGAAAAAGTTTTCCACTTACTGCCAGGGCATTAGGTCCGCTTATACGGACAATACCTACCGCCCCCTGGCCTAAAGCAGTTATCACAGCACTGATAGTATCTTCTGCCATCATTTATTTCTCCTCTAGAAAATATAAACCCAGTAAACTAATACTGGGCTTCAAGTGCTTATTTTTTCAGTTCAATAACAACATGGCGCAAAGGTTCATCGCCTTCGCTTGATGTGACCACACGGTTATCACTCTGCAGAGTTATGTGGATAATCTTTCGCTCGTGTGAATTCATCGGTTCCAATACCACTTTTTCGCCACTCCCCTTTACTTTGTCGGCCAGCCTTATAGCTAGCCTTGAAAGTGTTTTCACACGGCGGTCCCTATAATTTTCAACATCAATAATAATATGCACTCGGTCAGTACTGTTTTTATTAGCCACCAGATTAGTCAAATACTGAAGAGAATCTAGTGTTTGCCCGTGTTTACCAATCATAATTCCCATATCGTCCCCATGTAGATTAAAAGTAACACTGCCGTCGCTTTTTTTGATGAATTTTTCCATGACCACTTCTATCTTCATGGCAGTAAAAACTTGCTGCAAAAAGTCCCGAGCTTTATTAACCGCCTCATCGTTGACCACAAAAGTCTTAAGTTCTTTCGCCTGTGCCTCTTCCGCCTTTTCCTCAATTTCTCCGTGAAATTCTTCCTTTATTACCGACTGGCCACCCATCTCTTCTGCTGTCTCCATGCTGAGGGCTCTCATTTTCTCTGTTTCTTTCGCGCTAACGGTAACACGCACTTTGGCGTCTTTTTGACCAAAGCCGAAAAAGCCTTTCTTTCCTTCATCTAAAATTTCTACATCAGCCAATTCCTTGGCGACATGTAGTTCCGTTAAGGCATTTGCAATGGCTTCTTCGACGCTTTTGCCAGTTTTTTCAACAAAATCCATCTCTTACAACTCCTATTCTAAAATTATATTATTTTTTACCAGAGTTTTTATTCATTAAAAACTGCTGGCTTATTTGCATAATATTCATTACAATCCAGTAAATTACAAGCCCCGCAGGAAATGTCATGCTAATATATCCGATAAAAATAGGCATCAAATATAACATCACTCTATTTTGTGTACCTGATGTGTTCGGCATAGTCTGTTTGGACTGAATGAAAGTGGTCAGAGCAGAAAGTACTGGCAGAATATGCATAGGATCTGGACCCGAGATGCTATCCATCCAAAGAAAGTTTGACGGTCCCGCATAGTTAAAATCACGAATCCCATAAAAAATACCAATCATAATTGGCATCTGTACAATCAACGGCAAACATCCTGCTAACGGGTTTATACCTTCCTGCTTATAAAGATTTGCCAATTCTGCATTAAGTCTTGGTTTGTCATCTTTATATTTCTCCTGAAGTGCCTTCATTTTAGGCTGTATTTCCATCATGGCTTTTGTAGATTCAATCTGCTTTTTACTAAGGGGATATAAAGCCGCCTTTACGATTATAGTCATGATGATTATAGCCAAGCCATAATTCGGTACCCCAAGGGTTTCCGTTATTCCATACAAAATAGTAATCGCCTTCTGAACAAGGCTACTAAGGAAGTCCAAAATATCACTCCTTATTACGTTCTATAATTTAACCATCTTTATCCAATAATTCATTCAACTGGATCATAACCACCAGGATGGAAAGGATGGCATTTTAGCAGCCTCTTTAAGGTCATCCAAGCACCCTTCAAAGCTCCTTTTTTCTCAATAGCCTCAACAGCGTAGGCGGAGCAAGTGGGATAAAACCTGCAGTGTGTCCCTAAAAGAGGAGAAATAAATACCTGATAACATTTGATTATTAAAACAATCAGTTTGCACATTTCTTTTCCTTATTCCTTAAATAATCCTGCTTTTTTTATAAGCCTTAAAAAAACACTCTCACAAGCGTTCAAATCGGACTTCACCAGTCTCCGGCGTGCTACCCAAATAATAAACTTCCCGCCCTTCAGTTCTGCTTTATGCTTCCTGAAAACTTCACGCATTAATCTCTTAATACGATTTCGAACAGCTGCGCATCCTAATTTTTTGCCTACGGCAAGACCAATTCTTACATTCTCTGTCTGATCCGGTAAAACATACAACACAGACATCACGTCAATAATAGTCCGTCCTTTTTTATATACTTCCTGAAACTTATTTTTAGATTTTAATCTAATATTCTTTTTAAATGAATAACATTTCTTCTGCATAAAACCCTTCTAACGCGGAAAAAATAGGCCACTTGCGCGGCCTATTCCTTAAATATTATGCAGATACTACCTTTCTGCCTTTTACACGTCTTCTTCTAAGAACCTGCCGACCGCCTAACGTTTTCATTCTTACCCTAAACCCATGGGTTCGTTTTCTTTTAAGATTATTAGGCTGATAAGTACGTTTCATCATTATTCCTCCTTTATCCATCAATGCGTTTGATCAAATTTTATATTTTATTTATGGAAATGGTATAATTACCAATATTTACATCCTTATAGTATCTGTTTATTAAATTTTACCCCGTTTCGCATATAAAACCGCTAAAGTATTACTAAGTTATTATATTTTAAAATAAAATATACGTCAAGTAGAAACTTGAAGACCATAGGAAATTTAAATCCGCTCCAGATATAGAGGATACATCAATAATTCAATACAGACAGAAAAATATTTCCATCAACAATTGATACGTTATCCACAATCTGTTAAAATATTACTAGGTAGATTTTACTAAAAATGACTATCCTTTTTTCGTCCGTTCAGATAGTTTCATTTCATTGAAACCCATCATCGGGCGGCGTTTATTTTTTTACCTTCGGGAAAGGATGTTTTCCTATGAGTTCATATGATCTGGCGGAAATCTGGGTTAAATTTACTGAAAATTTCAAAAAAACGGAAAGCGAAAAAGTTTTTACTGTCTGGATTAAACCAGTTATGCCTATAGAAGTGACGGATGAATACTTTAAAATCGTTGTTAAAAATGGTTTTTTTAAGAAGATGCTAGAAGACAATTATTCTTCCATCATAGAAAATATCCTAGAAGAGATCATGGAAAAACGAGTGTCTTTAATCATTGAAACCATAGATAATTCGTCTCCGGCCGAATCCACGTCCTTGAAACCTGATCAGCCAGCACTTTTCGAAAATCCAAAGCCAAAAACGGAAAAAACAAATATCCACGGTAATTTAAATCCTAAATATTCTTTTTCAAACTTCGTCATCGGTAATTCCAACAGATTTGCCTATGCTGCAGCTCAGGCCGTATCTAAAAATCCAGCCACAGCATATAACCCTCTGTTTTTATATGGCGGCGTGGGTTTAGGGAAAACCCATCTCATGTACGCTATTGGAAACTATATAAAAGAAACTCAGCCAGATTTGAAGGTTTTATATATTTCCAGTGAAAAGTTTACCAATGAAATTGTAAATTCCATTTCCAATAAAACTACTGAATCTTTCCGAAGAAAATATCGTAATATTGACTGTCTTATTATAGATGATATCCAGTTCTTAAAGGGCAAAGAAAGAACTCAAGAAGAGTTTTTCCATACATTTAACGAACTTCATGAAGCTAATAAACAGATAGTTATTTCCAGTGACCGCCTTCCAAAAGAAATCGAAACACTAGAAAAAAGGCTTCAAACCCGGTTTGAATCTGGTCTTATGGCAGATATTCAATCTCCTGACGTAGAAACAAGAATGGCTATCTTGCGCCAGAAATCTTCCATAGACAAAATTGATTTGCCAAGTAATGTTATTGAACTTTTGGCTAATAGCATAACCTCTAATATCAGGGAAATTGAAGGAGCCTATACTAAAATAGTTGCTCGCTCTTCTTTGCTTAATATTCCTATTAATATTGAAACCGCAAAAAAAATACTGGAAGAAATGGTAATTTCTGTTTCTGTTCACCAAATTACTTTTGATACCATTACTAAGACGGTTTCTAATTATTACCATATTAAACAGGAAGAACTTCTGAGTAAAAAACGTACTAAGACTATTGTTATTCCTCGTCAAGTTGTTATGTATCTTTGTAGGGAAGAGGCTAATCTCTCCTATCCTCGTATAGGAGAACTTCTTGGCGGAAGAGATCATACTACCGTCATGTATGCTTATGAAAAAATTTCTAAAAATATAAAAAAGGATTCAAATCTCCAAAATGATATAATCAATATTATAAATATCATAAAGAAATAGTTTTAATATTTAACAAAAGTTATCCACAAAATTTGTTTATAACTCTTTAAAAACTGTTTATATTCCATTCAATTCTGTCCATAAAATCATAATCCACTATTTATTATTAATATATTCTCTATATTTCCACAGATTTATAAATAATAATAAATTTCTCAAATTTCAATTTCCTTCATCTTTTCCACATATTCCACTTTATTTATTACTATTACCATTAATTATATAAATAAAATAATAATAAAAGGAGGCCCAACCAAGCCATGATTTTCACTTGCAACACATCTTCTTTAAACAAAGCTCTCCAAATTGTTCAAAGAGCTATTAGTTCTAAACCAAGTACACCTATTTTTTCAGGTATTCATTTTATATGCGACCAAGAAAAACTAGAAATAATGGCTATGGATTTAAATATGGCTATTTCTTGCACTATTGATTCTTCAACAGCTGATCCTGGGGAAACAGTTGTTTCATCAAAACATTTTATTAATCTTATAAGAAAGTTGCCTGGTGAATTCGTAACTATTACTAAAAATAAGGAAAATAAAACCCTTAAAATAGAATCTGGAAAAGCGGAATTTCAGCTTTTATTGATGAATGAAGATGATTATCCTAAGTTTCCAGAATTTAATGGGGAAAAAACAATTATTTTAGAAGATGAAAAAATTAAGAATCTTATAAGAAAAACAATTTTTGCATGCTCTACAGACGGGTCCCGCCCTCTTTTTACAGGTATTTTATTCGAGTTAAAAGATGAAAAAATAACTTTTGTAGGGACAAACACGCATAGACTTGCAGTTAAATCGACTCCTTATGAAGATAAAGACGTACTTAATATAATTATTCCATCAAAGGTTTTATGTGAAATATCTCGTAATCTTACAGGGGATCTTCCGCAGTATGTTAAAATATCTTTACTTAAAAACCAGATTAAGGTAGTTATTGATAATATTGTTATTGTTTCTAGACTAATAGATGGTAAATTTCCTGATTACAAACGGGTTATACCTCCCAATTTTTCTGTTGAAGCTAAATTTAACGTTAAAGAATTGGCTGGAGCCGTGGAAAGAGTATCCTTATTTTCGGTTGATGGCGAGTACAGTATTGTTAAAGTAAGTGTGGATGGGGATGAGATAATTCTTACATCAAGCAGTCCGGAAGTAGGGAACGGAAAGGAAGTTATTTCATGTACTAGTGAGGGAGGTAATTTAAATGTTGCATTTAATTCTTCATACATTCTGGACATTCTTAAAAATTTAGATTCTGAGGAAGCAACTTTATGCATGAATACTTCACTTAGCCCAGTATGCATACGATCCGAGGAAGAAAAAGATTATAAATACATTGTTACTCCTGTGCGAGTAGTATTCTAAAATAATGAAAAAGAGAGAAATGTTTATTAATACAGAGTATATAGAGCTTAATAAGCTTCTGAAAGTTTCATGGATAGTTGAATCAGGCGGCCAGGCATTTATGATTATTGTGAAGTGAATAATCAAGGTAAATGGTAATTCCGTATCCGAAAAACGGAAAAAGATAAGGCCTAAAGATATTGTCAATATTAATGGTAAAATTGAATTGACCGTCAGTAAGGAAAAAAATGAAAATAAATAAAGTTTATGTTATTAATTTTAGAAATTATGATCAATGTAATTTAGATTTTTTTTCTATGGTTAATGTGTTTTATGGTCAAAATGCCCAAGGTAAAACTAATATTATGGAAGCTATTTTTTATAGTGCTTTTGGGATGTCGCATCGGACGTTTGAAGAAAATGATCTTATAAAGATTGGTTGTATGGAAATGGGAGTTGGTGTAGAATATGAAAGTTTTAGTGGAAGACATACTATAAAAATAAAAAAACATAAACAACAGGGCAAGTTAAATAAAGAGATTATTTTAGATGGTCAAAAAATAAGGATGAGAGAACAATACGGAAAGTTAAATGCAGTAATGTTTTCACCTGAAGATTTGCAATTTGTAAAAGGGGAGCCCTCATTAAGGCGTCGATTTTTAGATATGCAAATTGCACAAACAGATAAAGTTTATTATGATCTTTTAATAAAATATAACAGACTTTTGAAACAGCGAAATAAACTTTTAAAAGAAATAAGAGAAAAAGGTAAAGAAGATACTAGATATTTAAAGGTATGGGATGAAGAATTTATTAGGTTTGCCGCTAGCATAGTTCGCAAAAGGTTATTGTCCTTAAATAAATTAAAAAAAATCGGTAGCGAAGTTTATAGTATTCTTACAGAGAATAAGGAAAAGATGACAATCAAATATGAAGTAAAAGAAAATAATGGAAAAACGTTATATCCAAGAGATGAGGAAGAAAATAACTGGGAAGATTTTTACAGAAACAGTCTAAGGGAGAGAGAAAAAGAAGATATTTTAAGAGGAAGTACCGGAATAGGACCCCATAGGGATGATCTATATCTTCTTTTAAATGATTTTTCCTTGAGATCGTTTGGTTCCCAGGGACAACAGCGAAGCGGAGCACTAGCGCTAAAATTGTCACAGCTGGAATATGTACATAGGGAATTAGGAGAATTTCCAGTGCTTTTACTAGATGATGTGATGAGTGAACTAGATAACAAAAGGCGAACTCAGTTACTTTCTTTCATTAATGGTAAAGTACAAACATTTATTACGGCTAATGATCGAGAACTGATACCTGAACTAGAAAATAATAGATATTTTGAAATTACAAAAGGAAGAATAAAAGAAAGATAAAAAATGGAGCAGACTGAAAGCATTATTAAAAGGATAATGGATCACAAGAATTATAAAAATAAAGATTATATAAGCACAGTCATAAAATGCAGATATTTTCAGCATTTGCTTGAAGAAAATTGGAAAGATATATGCGGCGAAAATTTGTATAAAAACTGTCGCATTGATAAGTTAGATTTCCAAAACGGTATATTGGTAATAAAAACTAAAAGTTCCGCTTGGGCGAGCAACCTTTTTATGATGAAAAACATTTTTAGGCAGAAAGTTAATGATTTTTTGGAAGGAAGACTTATTATAAAAGATTTAAAATTCCATTCCTGTTCCAATATGGAAGAATATGGAAAAAGGGAAAAAACAGAGAAAAAAACGAACAGAAAAGAAGAGAAAAATGGACGTTGTATAAAATGTGGTGCAAAAATAAGGATAGAAAAGAAATTATGCAGCGTCTGTGAGAGAATAGAAAAAGACGACCTTAAATTAGAAATCACAAAATTGTTAAAAATAGAGCCCTGGTTAAGCTATGAAGAATGTTCACGAAACTGCAAATGCGAAAAAATTTTTTTTGAATCTGTGAAAGAGCAATTAAAGAACAGTTATTTTGAAAAAGTAAGAATTGGGAACGCTTCAGAAACAGACTGTGGAATGGCTGTTATGTTCTTGACGAGTAAACAGCCTGACGAAATTGACGGAAAAACTTATCAGAACGCAATAAAGTATTTACGGAGGGATTAGATTGTATCTTCATTTAGGGTCAGATTGTATGGTAAAAAGAGATGACATAATCGCAATCTTTAATTTGTGCGGAATGAAAATCAGTCTTTATGGAAAATATATCGACAAATACAGGAATCATTATAAAATTGTAAATCTTTCCGAAGAAGAAGAAAGGTAAAGTTTCATTTTGACCAAAGAAATTTTATATCTTTCGCCAATTTCGGCATTAACGTTAAAAAAACGCGCTGAAGCAGGATTTCTTGCTGATGCGTCATATAGCGTTCTTTGATTTATGGAGGCAAACATGGCAAAAACTACTGATATTGAAGGAGCTACAGTGGTAAGCGGCGAATATTGCGCAGAACAAATTCATGTGCTTGAAGAACTAGAAGCAGTGCGCAAAAGGCCTAGCATGTATATTGGGAGTATTTCAGAGCGCGGTTTGCACCATCTGGTATATGAGGTAGTCGACAACAGCATTGATGAGGCTCTAGCTGGATACTGCGATGATATTAAGATAACTATTCACAAGGATAACAGCATTACTGTAGTTGATAATGGACGGGGCATTCCTGTTGATATAATGAAAAAAGAGGGAAAGCCTGCGGTAGAAGTAATAATGACTGTGCTTCATGCCGGAGGCAAGTTCGGCGATGGAGGATACAAGGTATCAGGCGGCCTTCACGGCGTTGGAGTGACCTGCGTAAATGCACTGAGCGAACAGTTGGAAGTTGAAGTACGTCGTGATGGAAAATGCTACGGTATCGAATTTGCATCCGGTAAAACGGTTAAGGAATTGTATGTGAAAGGCGAAACATCAGAAACTGGAACTACAGTCCATTTTAAGCCAGACAGATCTATTTTTACGGAACTGGTCTACAGTTACGATATATTGCGTCTCAGGATCCGTGAGCTGGCTTTCTTAAACAAAGGTGTAAAAATTACGCTTAACGATGAACGTGGCGAGGGGAGGAGCGAGATATTTCATTTTGAAGGCGGGATTATCGAATTCGTAAATTTCGTGGATGAAAATAAGACTAAACTGCATGAAGAGCCAATATATATAGAAGGAACAAAAGACGGGAATGTAGTGGAAATATCCATGCAGTATTGCGACACGTATTCGGAAAATATTTTCAGCTATGTTAACAATATTAATACAGAAGAAGGAGGTACCCATCTAAGCGGGTTTAAGAAGGCTTTGACTAGGATTGTAAATGGCTATGCTCGTAAAAACAATCTTTTAAATGAAACAGAAGATAACTTAAGCGGCGATGATGTGCGCGAAGGTCTGACGGCTGTTATCAGTATAAAAGTGCATGAACCACAGTTCGAAGGGCAAACCAAAACTAAGCTTGGAAACAGTGAAATTATGCCGTTGATGGATACATTGGTAGGAGATGGATTGGAGGAATTTTTTGAGGAAAATCCGGCTATTGCAAAGAAAATAGTGAAAAAATCAATTGTTTCCGCTCAGGCTAGGATGGCAGCTCGTAAAGCTAGAGAACTTACTAGACGGAAGAATGCCCTTGAGGTAAGTAGTCTACCTGGCAAACTTGCCGATTGTCAAAGTCGTGATACGGCGGAAACCGAAATATATCTAGTCGAAGGTGATTCTGCAGGAGGAAGCGCTAAACAGGGAAGGGATAGAAAGTTTCAGGCTATTCTGCCGTTGAGAGGCAAAATCCTAAATGTGGAAAAAGCACGCATGGATAAAGTTTTAGGTAGCGAGGAAATTCGCAATATGATAACTGCATTTGGTTGTGGGATTGGCGAAGATTTTGATATAGAAAACGCTCGCTACGGAAAAATCATTATAATGACCGATGCTGATGTGGACGGAGCGCATATTCGCACGCTACTGCTTACATTCTTTTACAGACACATGCAACCGCTTATTAAGGAAGGACATGTATTTATTGCCCAGCCGCCGCTCTATTTGGTGCGCAAGGGACAGAAACATTATTATGCTTATAGCGATGAAGAACTGCAGCAGGTACTTGACGAGGTGGGGCGTGGCAGCAGTCCTTATGTTCAACGATATAAAGGACTTGGTGAAATGAATCCAGAGCAATTATGGGAGACTACTATGAATCCCGAATGCCGTACAATTCTTCAGGTAAAACTTGAGGATGCAGCAGAGGCGGACAACATTTTTTCCATATTAATGGGTGATAAAGTTGAGCCGCGACGGCAGTTCATTGAAGCCAATGCTAACAAGGTGCGCAATTTGGATTTATGAGGACAGAATAATGAAAATCAGAAAAAATCTTTCCGATGAGGAAATGTTTCGAGGACGCAGAGAGAAATTGACTTTTGAAAACGGTATACATGCTGATGGCCAATCCCATCATACAAAAAAAACCGAAAAGACTCTGGAACAAAAGGAGATTTTGTTGCCGGATGAAGTAAGAGAGCGCTTAAATAGATTTCTGCTCGAAGTAAGAATGGAATGGATGAAAGATAAAAAAGGCAATTGTCGCTGGAAAATAACAAAGGAAAACGATCGGATAACTATTATTCCTGTCGCCAGTAAAAGTAATGGAATACTGGAACTGTAAATTGCCGCAGCTTACAACAGAAATTATAACCCACGTGAAGCAGAGGGAGCTTTTTATTGTAGCGGGAGGACGAAGTCCGGATAAAGAATGGCTTTGCCAGGCGGCAGCACAGAAGGAAATATATTGCGCCGATAAAGGAGCAGTTTATTGTATTTCCGCAGGCATTATACCAAAGAAGCTATATGGAGATGCAGACAGCGCTTCAAAGGATATATACGCTGAAGTTAGTGCAAAAGGAACAGAAATCCACTGTTTCAATCCTGAAAAGAATGATACTGATCTGCAACTTCTATTAAAAGATCTTCATGCTGCAAACGTAGTAGTTACTGGTGTATGGAGCGGAAGATTTGATCATCTTTACAGTAATGTTTTTTCGCTCCTGGCTTATAAAAGTCGTTGGCATGCACAGGTGATTATGGCTGACGAAAAAGAAGTCATGATTATGCTGACTGCGAGTGAGACAGTAAATGTCAAGTTTAAAGATCTAGTACAGGTTGAAGCGCTGTCTTTAATACCCCTTAGCAATGCGTCGATTGATCTTGGCGGCGTTTTTTGGGCGCTCAAGGCGGCGAAGCTGGAGATATTGCATCCTTATGCGATAAGCAATATACCACATGGAGAAGTTAGTTGCACCTGTAATGAAGGTGCTATAGGCCTTTACCTGTGCTTTGTCAAATAGCTTGCGTGAGGGGAGTCGGTTTTGGAATTTAATGCATCTCTTGATATATTCACGATAATATTTCTTGCACTCATAGGAATGACAAGTTCTTTTATTGATTCAACGGTAGGCGGCGGCGGATTAATATCAACGCCTGCGCTGTTAGGTCTTGAGTTGCCTGTGCCCTTGGCGCTTGGAACGAATAAAGTGGCAGCGTCAATAGGTGCATTCACTAGTGTAGCTTCTTTCTGGATGGCAGGCAAAATAAAAAAGAAAATGGCACTTTGCCTTATGCCGCTTTCCTTTATAGGATCGGTAATAGGTGCTTATGTGGTGAATCTGTTGCCTGCAGCACTTATGAAGGAGATTATAGTAGTACTCTTAGTAGCAGTGGCAGCATATACGTACAGGCGTAAAGACTGGGGAGATAATGCGAGGGTGGAAAAGCTAGGGAAAGCGGCCCTTGTAGGTGCTTCTATCATGGCAGCGTCAATAGGATTTTACGATGGCTTTTTCGGCCCCGGGACGGGGTCTTTCCTGATTTTTGGCTTTCTTTTTCTGGGGTTTGATTTCGTAACTGCAGCCGGCAATGCTAAAGCCCTTAATTTTGCTAGCGGTATTGGTGCAATGTTCTCGTTTGCATTTAGCGGGTCTATCGCATGGAGCTATGGGCTTCTGATGGGGGTATTTATGATTTTTGGTGCCATTCTCGGGTCCCATCTGGCCATAAGAAAAGGTGTAGCTTATGTAAGGCCCATGTATTTGGTTGTAACGACCATTCTTATAGGAAAACAGGTTTATGAGATTCTTCTGAAATAGCTTTGTTATATTTGTAACTGTCTTAATATAATAGCTAGTAATTGATTTAATATTGGAGACAGCATATTTTCACATAATTATCAAGTGATAAGGACAGGTGATAAAGTGGATTTGGAAAACACGACTGGTAAGGTTGTACCAGTTTATCTTGAAGAGGAAATGAAAACTTCTTATATTGATTACGCAATGAGCGTAATAATTCAGCGAGCTCTGCCGGATGTGCGTGATGGTCTAAAGCCGGTACACCGCAGGATTTTGTATGCTATGCAAGAAGCGGGAATGGCGTCCAATAAGCCTTATAAAAAATCAGCGCGTATAGTCGGTGAGGTTTTAGGTAAGTACCATCCCCATGGAGATTCATCTGTTTATGAAGCCATTGTGCGCCTTGCCCAGGATTTTTCCACTCGCTATCGTATGGTTGACGGACATGGTAACTTTGGAAGTGTGGACGGCGATAGTGCAGCAGCAATGCGTTATACCGAAGTCCGCATGGCGAAAATTGCCGAGATGATGCTAGAGGATATAGAGAAGGAAACAGTAGATTTTGCATCTAACTACGATGAATCATTAAAAGAACCCAGTGTTCTCCCCGCTAAGGTACCAGCACTTTTAATTAATGGCAGTGCAGGTATTGCCGTAGGAATGGCTACCAATATTCCACCGCATAATTTGGGTGAGGTGGTAAACGGGCTGGTTATGCTTATTGACAATCCAGATGCGGAGATAGACCAGATCATGACAGCTATTAAAGGACCAGACTTCCCTACAGGAGCTTGTATTTTAGGACTTGATGGTATTCGCAGCGCCTACACTACAGGCCGTGGAGTAGTTAAGATTCGTGCTAAGGCTGAAATAGAGTCCATGCAAAAGGGAAAACATCGGATTGTTGTCAGTGAAATACCATACCAGATAAATAAAGCCAGATTAATAGAAAACATAGCACAACTTGTTAAAGATGGTGTTATAGAAGGAATAACGGATCTGCGTGATGAATCTGACCGCCGTGGCATGCATATTGTAATTGAATTACGCAGTGACGTTGTATCAGATATTATTTTGAACCAACTGTATAAACACAGCCAGTTGCAGAGTTCTTTCGGCATTATCATGCTAGCCCTGGTTAATGGGGAACCTAAAGTTTTAAATTTGAAACAGGTGTTGGAATATTATTTGGCCCATGAAAAGGATGTCATAACTAGACGAACGCGCTTTGAACTTGGTAAGGCAAAAGACAGTGAACATATCTTGGCAGGGCTAAAAATTGCTCTTGATAATCTGGATGACGTCATTACGGTTATTAGAAATAGCGCAACGGCAGATATCGCAAAGACCGCTCTTATGGAACAGTTTCACCTCAGCCAACGACAGGCTCAGGCTATCCTTGATATGAGGCTGCAGCGTCTGACAGGATTAGAACGCAAAAAAATTGACGGCGAATATGTAGATGTCATGGAAACCATTGATTGGCTGGAAAGTGTTTTGGTCGATGAGCAGAAGGTAATGAAAATCATAAAAGAAGATTTGCTGGAAATGAAGAAAAAATTCGGCGATTCGCGCCGAACGGAAATTTCCCTTGATACTTCGGATATGGATGTTGAAGATTTAATCGCCGATGAAGATATTGTGGTCACCATCAGCCATCAGGGCTATATAAAACGCCAGACCCCAGATAATTTTCGGACTCAGAAGCGCGGTGGAGTCGGCAAGACCGGTGGCAGTGGCAAAAGAGTGGATGACTGTGCGGAGCATCTCTTTATGACTACAACGCACAATAATATCCTGTTCTTTACCAACAAGGGACGAGTTTATCGACAGAAGGGTTATGATATACCAGAGGCCGGAAGGACAGCTAGAGGAACAGCCATCGTTAATCTCTTGCCTGTTGAAGCGGACGAAAAGATTACGGCCGTTATCCCCGTAAGGGAATTTAAGGAAGAATGTTACATGTTCATGGCAACTGACAGGGGAACGGTAAAAAAGACTAGTCTTACTGATTTTGCCAGTGTGCGTAAATCTGGAATTATCGCTATTAATCTGGGTAAAGGGGAAGAACTTATAGGAGTGGAACTGACGGACGGCAACAGCGAGATTATGCTGGCAACCAGAAAGGGCATAGCCATCCGTTTTGATGAACAGAACGTAAGGGCTACGGGGCGTACTGCCCACGGTGTACGCGGAATAACGCTTAATCCGGGAGACGAAGTTGTAGCCATGGACAGTGTAAGCAATGCCGAATCGGAAGTTCTTACGGCTACTGAACTAGGCCTTGGTAAACGTACGGCGGTGAATGCTTATCGTAAACAGACACGCGGCGGTAAGGGAGTTATAAATATTAAGATTACCGAAAAGACAGGTCTTGTTATAGGTATGCGGGTAATTAACCCCAAACAGGAAATTATGATGATTACAGCTAACGGTATAATCATAAGATTTGACGTGAAAGGCGTTTCGCAATTCGGACGCAATGCCCAAGGAGTAAAGCTTATTACTCTAAATGATAATGACAAAGTGGTTTCTCTTACTTCCATTACGGTAGCTGATGATGAATAATTGAGCGGCAGCTTAGGAATATTGTGAAAAGGTGAGACAGTTTCAACTGATTATTTAATTCGGCAGGCACACAGGGAAGCGAAATATGGTTAAACTTAAAAATCTTATAAAAATATTAGCGCTTAATGTTTTAGGTACAGCACTACTGCTTAGCTGGTATTTACCAGAAAATCACGGCTTCTGGTTTGCGATTGATAAGTATATATTTTATTTTTTCAACGATCTTCTGCCAGTTAACAAAGTATATATGTATTTTGTGGCATTTATCAATCTCAGGTTTTTCGATATAGTGGATTTTTTATAGTATTTACCGTAAAATGGATGCAGAAGGCAAGCGCTATATGTTCTGCATGGGCCTTGCCCTGCTGATAAGTGCCATTATAGTGAAACAGTTTGATAACAGCCTTTCGATTGACAGGGCCAGCCCGACTGCATTTTTCAGCGATGTCAACAGGGTAAGTATTTTAAGCGGTTGGCCGGCAAAAGACAAATCCGCTACCAGTTTTCTTGGGGATCACGGGATGATGCTTCTTATTTTTAGCAGCTTTATGCTAAGATATTTCGGCAAGAAACCTTTCCTGCAGAGCTCGCTGGGTTTTATTGTTTTTTCGCTGCCGAGGATTATGGGAGGTGTCATTGGTTTACTGATCTTGCCGTGGGCGCAATATCGGTTGTTTTAATTGTTATGAGTTGGATTCTGCTTACACCTCTCTCAGATAAAATAATTAAATGGCTGGAAGGCAAAGTGCCGTTAAAGTATTTCGGGAGAAACAGGCTTATATAAGGGTTATATAATTTATAATAACGAAGAAAAATTTTATATGCTTTATAAATTGTTAAGGAAGTGAAGTAATGGAATTTATTGCATCAGTCGACGTGGTTGTTATTGGCGGTGGCATTACTGGGACAGCCGTTTTACGGGAGCTTTCAAAATATGATCTGGGCTGTCTGTTGCTAGAAAAAGAGCCTGATCTGGCCATAGGGACTACTAAGGCCAACAGTGCTATTTTACATGCGGGGTTTGATGCTCCGACGGGTAGTTTAAAGGCAATTACTAATGTCCGCGGAAATAAACTTTACCATGAGTTAGAAAAAGAATTGGGTCTTGACATAAAATGGACAGGATCCATGGTGGTTGCTACAAATGAAGAAGAAATGCAGAGTTTACAGGAACTTTTGCAACGTGGCAGAGCCAATGGTGTGGAAGGATTGGCAATTCTGACACATGATGAAGTAATTCTTAAAGAGCCAAACCTTAAAGTCGTAATCGGGGCTCTGTGGGCACCAACTGCGGGGGTATGCTGGCCCTTTGGCGCAGCAGTTGCCTTTGCGGAATGTGCGATCCAAAATGGAGCTAAGGTCATGTGTGACTGTCGGGTACTAGGATTTATTAAAGAAGACGGGCGTATTGCCGCTGTGGAGACCAGCAGTGGTGTTATAAAAACTAGGTACGTGGTTAACGCGGCAGGAATATATGCTGATGAAATTGCTCGCCTTGCAGGGGATGCAAGCTTTACCATCAGCCCACGCAAGGGTGAATATATTCTTTTTGACAAAACGGCCTGCAGCAATCTTGTCTATGGAGTGGTATTTCCGACCCCCACGAAAAAGTCCAAGGGAATCTTGATTTGCACTACAACGCATGGCAACACTTTTATTGGGTCGAATGCTCAGGATATACATGAAAGAGAAGATCTTGCGGTTACTGCGGAGGGCATGAATGAAATAATAGCTTCCGCGAGGAAATTAATCCCTAACCTGCCAATGGGTGCGGCTATTACGGAATTTGCTGGATTGCGTGCCGTTTCCAGTACTGGAGACTTCATTATCGGTGCATCGGGAGCAGAAGGATTCTATAATGCTGCTGGCATGCAGTCTCCAGGACTAACTTCTGCGCCTGCTGTGGCAGAAATTTTGGCAGAGGCTATTGCAGAAGACCGTGGTGCCGTAAAAAAAAGATACTTCAAGAAGGATTTACCGCATAAGGTTTCTTTCTGTCGGATGACTAGGAGGGAGCAGGCGGCAGCTATTGAAGAAAACAAATTGTATGGACGTGTAATATGTCGTTGCGAGACGATTACTGAGGCAGAAATTGTGGAAGCAATAAAAAGGCCCTGCAGTGCTAGGACCGTTGATGGAGTAAAGCGGCGCACTCGGGCAGGTATGGGACGATGCCAGGGAGGATTCTGTGGCCCAAGGGTAACGCAGATTATTGCCCGCGAACTTGATATTTCCATTCCTGAAGTATTAAAAGAGAGAGCCGATTCTCATTTGTTTTACGAAAAAAATCAGGCAGATAGGGAGGAGGCATAATATGGAGCAGTTATATGACGTAATAATCATCGGCGGTGGTCCCGCTGGGCTGTCTGCCGCGTACAGCGCTTGGGAAAACGGCGCTTGCAAGATTCTTATCATTGAAAGGGATCGGGGACTTGGGGGCATTTTACAGCAGTGTATTCATAACGGATTTGGATTGCATTATTTTAAGCAGGAACTTACTGGCCCCGGATATGTACAGCGGTGTATTGAACTAATTAAAAATAAGTCTGAAATAGAAGTTTTAGTTGATACAATGGTTCTTGAAGTATTGCGGGACAAAACGGTTATCGCTGTAAGTTCTGAAAAAGGGTTACTCTATCTTCAGGGAAAGACCATCATCTTAGCAATGGGGTGCCGTGAACGTACCCGCGGTGCAATTCGGATACCCGGCGAACGTCCGGCAGGTGTTTTTACGGCCGGCGTCGCCCAGCGGATGGTAAATATGGAAGGGTATTTGCCTGGGCATAAAATAGTTATTTTAGGCAGTGGCGATATCGGGCTTATTATGGCACGCCGGATGAGTTTGGAGGGATGTCAGGTACAAGCAGTATTGGAAATTTGTCCATATTCTAACGGGCTTACGCGCAATATCGTTCAATGTCTGAATGATTATGGCATTCCTTTGCATCTATCACATACCATTGTTAAAATACATGGAGAACAGCGTGTTACCGGGGTTACCGTAGCTAAAGTCGATGAGAAAAACGTTCCTATTCCTGGGACAGAATTTGATATTGAATGTGATACACTTCTTTTGTCTGTAGGACTTATTCCGGAAAATGAACTCTCAAATGGGTTGTTGCTTGATATGCATTCATTGACTAACGGGCCTATTGTGGATCAACACCGGCAGACTAGTCTGCCGGGGATTTATGCTGCAGGAAATGTTGTGCACGTACATAATCTAGTAGATTTTGTTTCAGAAGAGGCTGAAATTGCCGGGAAATTTGCAGCACTGGATGCCAAGGGTATAACGGAGGGCAATCTGCGGAGTGTTAGTGTCCGCCCTATTGACGGCATCAGGACTTGTGTACCGCAGAAACTTTCCTTGCCGAAAGGCGGCGGGGAATCTGCCAAGCTCTTTATGCGCGTGGTTGTATCCCAGCGTAAAGTCAGGCTGGAAGTAAAAAGTGGGGATGACGTACTGTTCAACAGGATGTTTCCTATAGTAAAACCCAGTGAAATGGTTGTCGTGGAAATTCCTGCAGCTAAAATAGCTTTAAGCGGCAGTGAAATAACCGTAGGGCTACGGCAGTAAGGAGGAATGGTCGTGGAAACAAAAATCATGAACTGCATTATGTGCCCTATGGGCTGTGAAATGACTGTCACTATTGAAAAAGGTACTGTTATTAGCGTAAATGGGAATACATGTCCCCGCGGAGATAAATATGCTCGAGATGAAATAACTGCCCCGAAAAGGATGCTTACATCCACTGTCAGCATAGAAGGCGGCATGCTACCGTTGCTTCCTGTGGTGTCTGCGGATGTGTTACCAAAAGAACGAATTTTGAACTGTGCCCTTTATTTAAGGAAAGTAAGGGTAAAGGCTCCTGTGAAAACGGGAGATGTTATTGTTAAGGATATTTTGGGGTTGGGAGTTAATATCGTTGCTAGTCGCGATATGGAAGAACACGGTTGAAAAGGTGTAACAGTGCAGCGTCCCTTCCAGAAGGGACGCTGTTTTTATTTCAGCAGCGGACCAGTCTTGCGGACAGTAAAAAAGGGAAAATTAAGAAAGAAAAAACATTAAAAAAACATAAAAAAAGTAGTTGACAACCTTCTAAAGAAAGAGA
>JAJQDY010000009.1 GCA_021201965.1 Phascolarctobacterium sp. | reverse complement strand
GATTCAATCGCTATGGATTTTTTAACTGTTCAACTTCATTTTACAATCGGCCCTTATTTTAGGGCACGTTTTTTATGTAAAATATGTCATTGATGACGCAGTCCCGGGATGGGCAACTATAACGGCGAGTGTACTGTTCCTTGGAGGCATTCAGCTGATATGGATAGGAATTCTGGGAGAATATATCGGGCGCATTTTCGAAGAGATAAAGCACCGTCTTCTATACCTTATTTCCCGTCATATAAAAAAATAAAATTTTTGTATTAGTCGGCTAAAATAATATAAAAAGTAGATGTTATCATTGATGGCGTTGTTATGATTCATTTTGTTTTACAGTGAGAAATTTTTATGATATAATCAAAATGGTATTTATAAAAAGAAGGATCGGATGCTTTTGGTAAGAAATAAATTCTCAATATTGTGTTTTAGCGTATTATTTTATCTTACTAATGCCATTACAGCTTTCGCTTCCTTTGAACGTGGTGATGACGGGCAAGAAGTTATTGCTATTCAAAAACGTTTGGTAGAGTTAAGTTACAGAACTATCAATCTTGATGGTGTTTTTGGCCCTGAAACTGAAGCCGCAACCAAAAAGTTTCAGGAAGATCAAGGACTTGATGTTGATGGTGTTGTAGGCCCCGATACTTATAGGGTGCTTATGAATAAGGATATACCACCGAATCGTTGCAGAAGTTCCGTTGTGAGGAATATACTGAATGCTGCTTATAGTGTTATGTGTGTTCCTTTTGTATTCGGCGGAACGACTCCTTCTGGTTTCGATTGTTCAGGTTTTGTACAGTATGCTTTTGCTCGGGCAGGTGTTTCCATTCCCAGGATGGCAGACAGTCAGTTTTATTACGGCTGTAGGATTTCCATGAGTGAAGTTCGTCCCGGCGATCTTGTTTTTTATGCTACCTATGAACCGGGAGCGTCTCACTGCGGAATATATGTTGGCAATGGTAATTTCATTCATGCCGGTAGCAATACTGGCGTAACGGTGGCCCCTGCCTTTGTTGGCTACTGGGGTGCACGCTACTACGGTGCCTGCAGAATACTTTAACAAAAAGCAGACAAGCTTGCCTGTCTGCTTTTAATATTCTGATATTCTGATTTTATTTTATAAAGGTTATTGTCTGAAACCCAAATTTTGGTTTTGAGAGGCTTTTAGATATCAGTGCATAGAAGTTTACAGGTAAGAAAGCTAAAACGGCATACATGGTATTTACGGTGGTCGGAGTATTCTGGCCGTTTTTGCTTTATAGAAGTTTGCATGTGTTATAATAAAATAAATACAAGTAGTGTAATGTAATAAAAATATGCCGATAGGATCAATTAAAATTCTTATCGGCATATTTTATTTTCAACTATCATTTTACAGCGATTTTGACACCTACCCAGGTTTTATGCTTTATAAAATTTCTTCCCGTACCAGGATATTAATCATTTCCTGCTTCCCTAAAACCCACAGGAGGTCACCATTTTCGAATATTAAGGAAACATTTGGATTAATAATGGTATAATTGCCGCGTTCCAGTCCTATGACAAGACAATGCCATTCATCACGTATATTGGCTGCTTTAAGGGATTTGCCTAGGAGTGAAGAATCTTTATCAACTGCAATTGCACAGGAGAAAAACTGGCTATCCGAAGATGTGCCTTTTTCCTTAAGCATAAATTCACGCATACTTATTGGATCACTGACTGGTTTCACATCCATCTCCTTTTTTAAGACGGCGGTATTAAAAAGTCTCATCTGTGATTTTGTTCCAACAATAAGCAGATAGGAATCTGCTTCAATAATGCGGTCACCTCCAGGCATATCAATAACATGATCCTGTAAGATTATCTGCAGTATATTACAGCCAAAGAGCTTCCTTATAGAGGATTTTGCCAGGGTTTTTCCGATTAGGCGGGATTTAGATAGTACTTTAAAAATGGCAATCTGCAGTTCCTCATCAAACCAACTTTCCTGCCTGTCAGCCGCACCACTTTCTTCCCTGTGTCTGCGCATATGTTTTTCATTTAAATTGACAAGGAATCTTGATTCTATCCGCAGATATTCGCTCAAAAGCCAATCAGATGAAGATATGAAATAGGCTACCAATACCGTTGCAAGTACCGCAAGCAAAGTCTGCAGTCCGATAAGGGTATAGAAGATAAAATATAAGGACAGCGATGCCACTATAATCTTAATGAACAGTAGAAGTAATAAAGGGATGTGATTGGCCCTGCTTTTAAGCCATAAAACGGAAAAGAGTTCTGAATTTACACTTCTGTTTATGAGAATAGCGCGTAATATGGGGGACATGAACATAAGTGTTACGAATGCGGCCAGGAGGTTGGCATAAGGGAGGTCTAGAGTGGTTTGAAAATAAGGAAGCATATAATACGCTGAACCGATCGCAATAGCAGTCAGCAGTGTAATAAAGATAACCATGCGCAGGAAATATCCCTGCAGAAATTCATGCCAGTCGGCGTCTTTGCTGTCGGAATCATTGCTGTTGGTATAGCGGTCCAGCCATTTTATGAATTTTGCCGGTAGAATCTTCATTAGGGAATTATAGGCCTGTTCTGCTGAAACTATGAAGAAGGGAGTTGTAAATGTTGTGATAACGTAAACGGCTACTATAATCGGATACAGGAAATCACTGATTACCCCGAGACTCATGCCCAAAGAAGCTATTATGAAAGAAAATTCACCAATCTGGGCCAGGCTGAAGCCGCAGTGAATGGCGGTATTCAAATCCTGTCCAGATACAAGCACACCACTGCTTGCGAAAAAAGGCCGGCCGATGATTGTAGCGGCTATAATATATATGATCGGGAAGGCATGTTCTATGAGCATGGCAGGATCTACCATCATGCCGACGGATACGAAAAATATTGCCCCGAATAAATCCTTTACCGGTTTGACAAGATGCTCTACCTGTTCCGCATTTGGGGCTTCAGCGATTAAAGATCCCATAATGAATGCACCCAGGGCGGCAGAAAAACCCATTTCAGATACAAGTACTACCATGCCGAGGCATAAACCTATGGATGCTACCAGAAGTGTCTCATCATTCATTAACGGCTGGGCCTTTTTTAAAAATGTCGGGACCAGATACATTCCCAGGACAAACCACAGGACAAGGAAAAAGATCAGACGGGCTACACTGAAAATAAGTTCTGTGTTCATGGAAGAAACATCCGCTGCGGCCAGAGTGGATAAAAGTACCATCATGACAATGCCTGCGATATCTTCTACAATCAGAATTCCGAAAACTATTTCCGCAAATGACCGACCTTTCAGCGACAGGTCCTCAAAAACCTTTATGACGATAGTAGTAGAGGACATGGAAAGCATACCGCCTAAAAACAGACTGTTCATATGATTCCAGCCTAAAAGACTGCCGCATAAATATCCGAGTCCCAGCATGCCCGCTATTATTACGATGATTGCTATAAAGGCTGTATTGCCCACGCTTTTCAGTTTATAAAAGCTGAATTCAAGTCCAAGGGCGAATAAAAGAAAAATGACACCTATGTCTGACCAGATTTGAATGTGTGAACTGTCGGAAATGGTGGGGAAAAAATTAAAATGGGGGCCAGTGATGAATCCTGCAATAATATAGCCTAGCACAAGCGGCTGATTAAGTTTCTTGAATAATATGGTTGTTATTCCGGCAACCAGCAAAATTATCGCAAGGTCGGAAACTAAAGGTGCTAAATGAACCATGTGTGTACCTTCTTCTGAAACGTCCCGTAATTATGTAAAAAACTATCCTGCATGGCATAAAGACAAAAAAAGTAAAATATTGTATAATTATTAAAGCTTAAAATTGTATATTATATATTATACAGTATTTTGCGTGAAGAAAAAGTAAATTTACTATTGGAAATTTTAAATATAAACCGAATTGGAGGTTTTTGTTAAATGAGTGAAAATATTGTATTGATTGACGGCGAGATTATTCCTGAAGATGAAGCTTTTGTCAGTGTAAAGGACAGAGGATATAATTTCGGAGATGGTGTATTTGAAATAGTGCCTGTCTACAATGGACGCTGCTTCGGCATTCTGCCCCACATGAACAATCTTTTTGATTATGTCATTCAGACCAAGATACCTGCCGTTTATACTATTGAAGAACTGGTGGAATTTCATGAACTGCTGCTAAAAAAGACGGGATTTAAAGCCTGCGAGATTTATACACAGATTACCAGGGGATATGGCACTTACGGCCTGCAGCATCCCGAAAAAAGTCTTCCCTCCCTTATGATGTTCGCTATGCCTGCGGACAGGGAAATGCTGAAAGATAAACGCGTTGCCGGTATCAGTCTTATCACGGAAAAAGATGTGCGCTGGCAGCGCTGTGATATTAACAGTCTTAACAGATTACCTGAAATTATGGCTAAACAGAAAGCATGCATAAGCAACGCTTTTGATGCTTTGTTCGTGCGTGACGGGAAAATTACAGAGACAACGGAAGCAGGGTTCTTTATTTTTAAAGATGATATCCTTTGGACGCATCCTGAAAATAATCTGATCCATAAAAATATTACGGCCAGACTGCTGCGTGAGCGGTTATGTCCGGATCTGCAGCTGCAGATCATCGAAAAGGCTTTTGACAAGGAATTTGTCTTTAATGCGGAAGAAGCATTTATTTGCGGACCGCTCTGTGAGTTTCTGCCCGTTGTAAAAATAGATCGCAGTTTTATTGGCAGCGGAAAGCCTGGTCTGGTATCAGCCAGGCTGCAGAAAGCATATCTGGATTTTGTTATGCTGGAATGTCCGGAAAAGTAAAATGAATAATAAATCTCTGGCAAGAGGGACACTGATGCTTGCAGTTGCCGCCATCCTTCAGTCGTTGCGGCTGGTTTTTCCGCTTCCGCTTATTGTTACAACTTATTTTATCGGTACATTTGTTAATATGACACTGGTGCTTACGTTTATGCTTAACGGTTTTAAGTCAGCATTGCTTCTGGCATGTCTTTTACCTGTATTTGCATATTTTGAAGGTCAGCAGCTGCCTTTTTTGTTGCCGGTAGTAATATGCGGCAATGTGGTATTGCTGTATCTTTTTTCCCGTTTCCAGGATTCAAGGTTTCGCCTGGTTTTGCCTGCAATGGGTAAGGCTCTTGTTATGTTTTGCAGTGCCTGTATGGGATTATTTTTATTCGGGCTGATGGAATCGGCAGTATGTAAAGCTGTTCTGTATGACATGAGCATACCCTAGTTTGTTACATCTTTGGCGGGGATTTGGGCGGCTGGAAGAATGTATGTAGTACTGAAAAATAAAATATAGATCTTTGGGATGCTGAGAATAATTTTTAAATTTCGGACTGTTTTCCTGTATGTGTATAAGATAAGTAAAAAAGTGGTAACTTGTGTTATAATTATAAAGAAATAATCCGGATATTATGGAGGTCTTATAATTTTAGAATTCAGCGAAGTAACATTAAAGCAGAAAGATTTATTTGAAAAATATCTTTCGAAACCTTGTCAGCGCGGCAGTGAATGCGCCTTTTCCAATCTTTTTATGTGGCGTGATTGCTATCATATCTGCTGGTGCATTGCCCGCAATTTTTTGTTAATTAAAGTTAACCGCAATAATGTTGATTTTTTCCTGCAGCCGTTCGGCGGCAGGGATGAAGATCTGCCACTGCTCATAAATGACATAAGGGAAATTCATGAAGGCATTCCTTTTGAGATGCATGGTATTTACGAATATACTAAAGAGCGTATGGAAAAAGTAATGCCCGGGATAGAGTTCATTGAAGACAGGGACACAAGCGACTATGTATATTTAAGGGAAAATCTTGCAACATTAGTCGGCCGCAAGTACCATGGCCAGAAAAATCATTATAATACTTTTAAAAAGAATTATCCTGATTATGTTTATGAACCGATAACTGAAAGCAATATGGCTGAATGTCGGAGCTTTGGTGAAAAATGGTGTGATGACAGGCTTCATGAAGATACCAGTATCATCTGTGAAAAATATGCAATCCAGCAGGCTTTCCATAACTTTGTTGCTTTGGAATTGCGCGGCGGCGCTATACGGCTGGACGGGAAAATAGAAGCCTTCAGTTTCGGAAGGAAAATCAACGAAGATACGGCCGTGGAACATGTTGAAAAGGCAAATCCTGAAATACGCGGTCTGTATGCGGTAATTAATAAGGAATTTGCCGCTCATGCCTGGGGTGATGTCGTCTATCTTAACAGAGAAGAGGACATGGGGCATGAAGGACTTCGCAGGGTCAAAGAATCTTATCATCCGGAATTCATACTTAAAAAATACAATGCAGTTTTCAGATGAGGTGCAAAATGATTTTCCGAGTTGTGAATGAAGAACGTATGGAGCAGGTCAGGAACCTCTGGAAATACTCTTTTGAAAAAGAGGATGATCCGTTTTTCCAGTGGTATTTTTCTGAATACTGTGGCAAAGACAATACTGTTATCGGCGGATTTGATGAAAATGATAACCTGCAGAACATGCTGCATCTGAATCCATATATGCTTCGGATACGCAGCTATGAGCAGCTTGTCCATTACATTGTGGGGGTGGCTACAGCGCCGGAATCCCGCGGACGCCATATTTTCGGGGAACTTTTAAAGACTGCCTTTGAAGTCCTGCGTTCTCAGCAATTCCCTTTTGTGCTCTTAATGCCGGTCTATGCAGGAATTTATCTGCCGTACCAGTTCAGTTACTGCTATTACCGTCATAAATACGATATGGATATTAAAATATTCCAGCCCGGAAAAACAGGTAAAGATCTGCCTGTAAGGCGGGAGGCCGCAGATAAAGGTAAGTTAAGCGCTATTTATGAGCGGGCAGTTAAAAACTGGAACGGAGTTCCCGTCCGTACTGATTTCCAGTGGAAAAAACTCCTGACCGTGCATGGGATGGAAAATGTACTGTGCGCCGTATGCTACAGGGATACGGAAGCGGCAGGCTACATGCTGTACAAAGTTGCTGATGGCGTTTTCAATATTATTGAACTTTTAAGCTGCGATCAGGAAGTACGCAACAGGCTTCTGCAGTATGCTGCACAGCATAAAAGTGAAATCACGCGGCTGACATGGCTGGCTGAGGAATGGGATAAAAGTTACCTTTATTTTAAGGATCAGAATCTCAGCGGGGAGTTATATCCTTTCATGATGGCACGCTGTATTGATGCACGGCTGGCGCTTTCTAAACTGTCGGTGTCTGAGAATATCCCTGAAGACAGTATCATTCTGCTCCTGTCAGATAACATAATTGAGCGTAACAACCATCTTTTAAAATTGAAAACCTCTGCGGGAAAACTGGATGTGGCAAGCACAATGGATGATGGAGAAATTACAATGGACATGGATGTATTTACGCAACTGTATTTCGGAACTTTTTCGGCCACTGAGCTTTACGAAGCGGGAATGATATGGGCAGGGAATGTAGAGAAACTGGCTTTACTTGATAAAATATTCCCTAAATGCCGCAATTATATAAACGAGTATTTTTGATCCAAGTAAGAGAGGGGACCCTTAAAATGGGTAATATCAGAAGGATTTATGTGGAGAAAAAAGCTGCGTTTTCTGTTGAAGCACATGGACTGCTTGAAGATTTGCGCAATAACCTGGGAATGCATGGATTAAAAAATATTCGCATAATTAACCGTTACGATGTTATGGGATTAAATGATGAGGAATTTTCCCTAGCAAAAAAACTGGTATTGTCAGAACCGCCGGTAGATACGGTTATTGAAGAAAAACTGCCTCTGCCTGATGGATGCAGAGCTTTCGTTGCAGAGCTTCTTCCAGGGCAATATGACCAGCGGGAGGATTTTGCCGAGCAGTGTATTCAGCTGATTACCCAAAAAGAACGGCCCATTGTTGCCGCCGGGGAAATTTATGTATTGGAAGGACAGCTGCCGGATGCGGAACTGGATAAGATAAAGGCCTATTGCATCAATCCTGTTGAAGCCCGTGAAGCTGGATGGGAGAAGCCTGACACACTCCTGAGTACTTGCGCGGAACCTGAAAAAATCAGTACCATAGCTGGTTTTTTAACCATGACCGGCGAGGAAGCAGAAAGCATGCGCAGCGAAATGGGGCTAGCCATGAGTCTTGAGGATCTGCTGTGGTGCCAGAAATATTTTACGGAGGAACAGCGGGAACCTACCGTTACTGAAATCAGGGTCCTGGATACTTACTGGTCCGACCATTGCCGTCATACCACATTTATGACGCAGATTGATAAGGTTGAAATTGTTCCAGGACTTTACACAAAACCGGTTAAGGAAGCATATGATAAATACCTAGCTGTTCGGAACAGTGTTTATGGCAAAGACACTGAAAGGCCTATTACTCTTATGGATATGGCCGTCATCGGCATGAAAGAGCTGCGTAAGCATGGTCTTCTGGAAGATCTTGACGAATCTGAGGAAATTAATGCCTGTTCTATTGTTGTTCCTGTGGAAATAGATAATAAAACAGAAGAATGGCTGGTTATGTTTAAAAATGAAACTCATAATCACCCTACGGAAATAGAACCGTTTGGCGGAGCTGCAACATGCCTTGGCGGTGCTATCCGTGATCCGCTGTCCGGCCGTTCCTATGTATACCAGGCCATGAGGGTTACCGGCTCTGCAGATCCGCGCGTGCCGGTTGCCGAAACTATAGAAGGGAAGCTTCCCCAAAGGAAGATTACAATTGGGGCTGCTGCAGGCTATAGTTCCTACGGGAATCAGATCGGACTCGCTACAGGACATGTGCAGGAATATTACCATGATAAATTTATTGCAAAACGCATGGAAATAGGGGCTGTTATCAGTGCTGCTCCGCAAAGTGCGGTAAGAAGGGAACGCCCGGTTGCCGGAGATGTGGTCGTTCTGCTTGGAGGAAGGACCGGTCGTGACGGCTGCGGAGGGGCTACTGGGTCATCAAAGGAACATACCGTTGATTCCATAATGAGTTGCGGTGCTGAAGTGCAGAAGGGTAATCCGCTGACGGAGCGTAAACTTCAGCGTCTCTTCAGAAATCCTGAAGTCACTAAGATGATTAAACGTTGTAATGATTTTGGGGCAGGTGGGGTTTCCGTTGCCATAGGTGAGCTTGCAGACGGGCTGGTAATTGATCTTGATAAGGTACCGAAAAAATACGAAGGACTTGATGGAACAGAGCTTGCTATTTCAGAATCGCAGGAACGGATGGCAGTTGTTATTGCAGCCGATGATACGGATGCCTTTATCAGAGCCGCAGATGCTGAAAACGTGGAGGCGACAGTTGTAGCGGAAGTTTCAGATATATCGCGTCTTGTTATGTACTGGCGCGGAGATAAAATAGTGGATATTTTGCGAACCTTTTTAGATACGAACGGTGTTGCCCAGCATACTGAAATAGTTGTAAAAGATACTGATGTGGGACCTGTTTTTAAGAAGATACCGCAAATTATAGATGATGAAAAAAATCTTAAAACAGCCTGGCTGAAAAATCTTGGCCGGCTGAATGTCTGCAGCCAGAAAGGTTTGGCAGAGCGTTTTGACAGTACCATCGGCCGGGGGACGGTTATTATGCCGTTTGGCGGCAGGAGGCAGATGACACCGTCTGAAGGCATGGTAAGCCATCTGCCGGTTATGAACGGCAAGACTACTGCCTCCAGCATTATGGCCTGCGGCTATAATCCTTATATAGCCTGCCGTAGCCCTTTTCATGGTGCTCTATATGCGGTTATGGAATCAGTCGCTCGGGCAGTTGCACTTGGGGGGAATCCTGAAAAACTGCGGCTTAGCCTGCAGGAATATTTCCCCAGGCTTCATAATGCAGAGAACTGGGGCCAGCCGTTTTCTGCCCTTTTGGGAGCGTTTACTGTACTTAACGCATTAAAACTGCCAGCTATAGGTGGAAAAGACAGCATGTCAGGTACTTTTATGGATAAAACTGTTCCTCCGTCGCTGGTATCTTTTGCTGTCAGCGTTACCGATGACAAGCATGTTTTATCTGCAGAATTTAAACAACCGGGCAGTACAGTTATTGCACTGCTTTGCCCCGTGAGTGAAGAGGAAGTGCCTGATTTTAGGGTTTTTAAGAAAAATCTTATTGCTGCACATGAAGGTATTAGGGCTGGTAAGGTTTCTGCAGCTGCCGTTGTAAAAGAGGGCGGGATTGCAGCCCTGATGAGCATCATGTGTATGGGAAATAAGTTTGGCTTTGAATTTACCGGATTTTTTGATGACAGAAAACTGCTTTTCGCCATTCAGCCTGGGGCGATGATTCTGGAATTGGCTAAAGGGGTTGATCATAAAGAAATTTTTAACGGATTAAACTGTATTGTTTTGGGACATATTACCGAGAAGCCCGTAATAAGAATAAATGACATCGAAATAAGCCTTGATGAAGCAGAAAAAGCATATAGGGAACCGCTTCAGGGAATTTTCCCTGACGGTATGCCTGAAACAGAAGATCCTGAGGATATTGAGCAGCCGTTATACGAGGAAAAACTGCCGTTAACTGCATCTGTTGTTATCGCTAAGCCGCGTGTGTTTATTCCTGTTTTCCCGGGAATTAACTGTGAATATGACAGTGCCCGTGCCTTTACAGAAGCCGGGGCAGTTGCGGAGACTTTTGTCATACGCAACCTTACTGCGCAGGCAATTGAGGAATCTGTAGTAAAAATGGTTGAACTCATTTATAATAGCCAGATTATCATGATTCCAGGAGGCTTCAGTGCCGGTGATGAGCCGGACGGGAGTGGGAAATTTATAGCCACTATGTTTCGCAGTCCTAAGATTAAGGAAGCGGTAAACGATTTATTGGAAAACCGTGACGGACTTATGCTTGGGATATGCAACGGATTCCAGGCACTGATTAAGCTGGGACTTGTTCCATATGGAGAAATCCGTGATATGGATGAAATGTCACCAACACTTACCTTTAATACCATAGGCCGTCATATTTCCCATATTGTATCCACAAAAGTAGTGTCAAATAAGTCACCGTGGCTCAGCTGTTGCAACCTAGGAGATATTTATTCAGTTGCAGTATCACATGGGGAAGGACGTTTCTATGCTCCTCCAGATCATATTCGTGAGCTTTTTGCGGGAGGACAGGTTGCTACCCAATATGTCAACGAGAAAGGTATTCCGACCATGAACACTCCATATAATCCTAACGGTAGTCTGTATGCTATTGAAGGAATTACAAGTCCGGACGGACGTGTTTTTGGTAAAATGGGACATACTGAACGTTATGCGCCAGGGCTCTTCCGTAATATCTATGGAAATAAAGAACAAATGATTTTTCGTGGCGGGGTAAATTATTTTAAATAAAAACAAAAGCTCCGAACCTCTAGGGTTTTGGAGCTTTTTACATAAATAAGCTGTTTATGTAAGTAATTTTAGATATATCTTGTTTCAGATTGATAAACTTTTATTGGAAATTGAAATCCTGCCATATTTATTCTCATAATCTTCGATGACCCATTTCAAAAGTTGTTCTATTTCCTTATTTAAGGAACGACCATTAGCTTTAGCAATATACTTCATTTTTTTCATTACAATAGGATGCATACGCAGTGTAAAACGTAATTCCTCCATAAAGACACCCCCTGACACTACAATAACATTATTTATGTAGTTATTATAATGTTTTTTGCTGATTTCTACAAGTATTGCCAGCATATTGTAGTATAGTATTTAGTTTTTTGACAGGTTATATGATAAACTAAAACTATATGCCAGCAAATGATAAATAAGTGAGTGGGTGTAGAAAGGTTTGGTATATGGATATTTAATAATAGAGTAAAAAAATAGTGTAACAGGAGGTTTTCATGAAATTAACTGTAAATAATATTTGCCATGGATTTAAGGTTTTGACATACGATTTTGTAAAAGAAGTAGATTCTGACGTGTATCTGTTGGAGCATCTGCAGAGTGGCGCCCGTTTGCTTTACTTGAGCAATGATGATGACAATAAGGTTTTTTCAATATCTTTCCGCACGCCGCCTGCCGATGATACTGGCATACCACATATTTTAGAGCATTCTTCCCTTTGCGGCTCACGTAAATACCAGTTGAAAGAACCTTTTGTGGAGCTGGTGAAAGGGTCGCTCAATACATTTTTAAATGCCATGACCTATCCTGATAAAACAGTGTATCCGGTAGCCAGCAGGAACGATAAGGATTTCCTTAATCTTGTTGATGTTTACCTGGATGCGGTGTTTTTCCCGCTGATCTACAGGAATAAATTTACTCTCCGTCAGGAAGGATGGCATTATCATATTGATAATGCTGAAGGAAAGTTATCCTATAATGGTGTTGTTTATAATGAAATGAAGGGGGTTTATTCAACTGCCGATGCATTGCTTTCCAACGAAGCACTAAAAGCACTGTTTCCTGATACACCGTACAGGTTTGAATCTGGTGGTTATCCAGAGGCCATACCGCAGCTGACTCAGGAGGCATTCGAAAATTTCCACAAAACCTATTACAGACCGGAGAATTCCTATATTTATCTGTATGGCAATATGGATATCGAATATTACCTTGACTATCTTGACAGTGAATATCTGGCTGATTTCAAAAAAACATGCATGGCGCATTCGGAAATACCAATGCAGGTACCTTTGAAAAAAACGAAGGAAATAAAAGCTTATTATCCTGTTGCCAAAAATGAGGATTGCGGTGCAAAAACTTATCATGAGCTGTCCGTTGTCACTGGTACTGCTACCGATGTTAAAACTTCCATGGCTTTGCGGCTCTTGGAGGGAATACTGCTTGAATCTGAATCATCACCTTTGCGTAGGGCTCTTTTGAGGGAAGGTGTAGGACAGAACGTAAGCGGTAGCTATTCCGGTGAGATACTGCAGCCTATTTTTTCCATCAGGGCTTCCGGGAGCGATTTTGACCTGCGGGATAAATTTGTAAGTGTTATTTATAATACTTTGCAGAAAATTACAATTGAAGGGCTTGACAAGAAACTGCTTACAGCAGCGCTGAATTCCATGGAATTCAAATTGCGTGAGGCTGATTTCGGCGTTTACCCGAAAGGGTTAATCTATAATTTAAGCGTAATGAATAACTGGCTTTATGGCGGCAATCCCGTGGAAGGGTTACGCTATAACGAAATCCTGCAAGAATTGCGCGATGGTATTAATACGTATTACTATGAAAATCTTATAGAAAATTATCTCCTTGATAATACTCATAAAGTACTGGTTTCCCTGTTGCCGGAACCAGGAAAGGAAGAAGAGGACCGCAAAGCCGAGGCTAAAAAAATGGCTACCCTGAAGGAATCTATGAGTAAGGAAAAATTGCAGCAGTATATTGATGAATGTGCGGAATTGAACAGGATGCAGGCGCAGCCTGATAGTGAAGAAGCACTGTCATCTATCCCGATTTTGCAACGCGGTGATATACGCAGGGAAATAGAAAAAATCCCCGTGAAGGAAAAATTATCCTGTAGCAACACACTATTGTATGTCCCGGCTGCCACAAATAAAATAGACTATCTGAACTGGTATTTTGATATTACCAGTGTGGAACGCAGCCTTCTGCTTTATTGTTACCTTCTGCTTGATCTTCTCGGTAAATTCAATACGGAACGCTATACGTATGAGGAAATTGCTACTGAAAGTATCATGTATACCGGTGGTGTAAGTTTTGATGTGCGCGCTATGTCGGAAGCGGAAAATGATGAAAAATACAGAATTTACTTTTCGGTGAAAGGAAAGGTTTTGCATGAAAACCTTCCGAAGCTTCTGGATATTCTGCAGGCAGTAGCACTTGAAAGTAAATTGGATGATGAAAATCGGTTTAAGGAATTACTGGCAGAAATAAAAATTGATTTAGATAGTAATTTCTTTGCCAAAGGCCAGGCTATAGCCATCTCACGTCTGTATTCCTACTGCAGTGCCTCGGGAAGGGTAAACGAACAGGCTCAGTTCAGTTATTATCAGTTCATAAAAATGCTGACAGAGAATTTTGACAGAGAGAAGGAAAAGGCTCTAGATGTTCTGCGTAGGTTGCTGCAGGTATTTTTCCATAAAAACAGGTATGTATTGGTATATTCCTGTGACGAAGACTTAAGAGAAAAAGTGGCTGATGCGGCACAGTCTTTTGCTAGTCGCTTGCCAGTAGCTGAATTGAATTATACTGTAGAAGACCTTCCAGCACCTGGAAATAATGAAGGCATAACAACTGCCGGCAAAGTTCAGTATGTGGCTGCAGGAGGGAATTTCCGCAGGCACGGCCATCATTATAAAGGTGCCATGCGCGTTCTGGAAACTGTTTTACGTTATGAATATTTATGGACAAAAATACGCATACAGGGCGGTGCCTATGGTGCAACCGCATGTTTCAATACTAATGGTACTGGCGTTTTTGCATCTTACCGTGATCCAAGGTTAAGTGAATCGCTTACGGCTTACAGGGAACTGCCAGAATGGCTGGGAACACTTAATTTTTCTCTACGTGAATTGGATAAATATGTAATTGGTACTATCAGCGGTATGGATAGACCGCTTACCAATTCCATGCGGCTTGAAGAAGCGGCAGCTGCGTATTTGAGGAATGTTGATGACGAATTAAAACAGAAAATCCGCGATGAGGTTTTAAATGTAACTAATGAGGATTTGCAGGAATTAGCAATTATAATCCGTGATATGCTAAGTGACGGATATATTTGCGTGGTAGGTGGAAAAGAACAGATTATGGCTAATGAAAATCTGTTTGATAAAGTCATTGACGTGTGATATTCATATAGAAAGTATGCTGATCTGTCTTTCGTACGCTAAAAATAAAAAACGGAAATTTTCTTGATAAACCCGAAAAACAGGATGCTTATTGGAAAATTTCCGTATGTGTGTGTTTATGCAGTTAGTTTATTTCAGCAAAGCGGCAATATCTTCAAAAGGAACAAGTGTCCTCTTTAAAATACCGTTCATATAGGCTATAGCGATACCGTAATTGGTTATGGGAATGCACTGATCTGCTGCGCATCTGTTTCGGTAGAGCATCTCACGCTCGTTCAGCATACAGCCGCCGCAGTGAATAATCATTTTATAAGGGGAAAGATCATGAGGAAATTCTCCGCCACTGGTAAAAACAAAATCAGGTGCTTTTTTCGTATAATTTCGTATCCATGCAGGGAGTTTCACGGTACCGATATCATCACACTGGCGATGATGGGTACAGCCTTCACTGATCAGTATTTTTTCTTTATCTTGGATGGTTTCCAGCGCCTTTACACTTCTTACCGAGTCAGTAAGGGTTCCTTTGTATCTTGCAAATAAAATTGAAAAAGAAGTAAGCGGGATATCAGGCGGGACTGTGGCTGCGACTTTTGCAAAAGCCTGGCTGTCAGTAATGGCAAGTCTTGGCTTTTGGGATAACTTTTTCATAGCTGCCGCCAGTTCACTTTCCTGCACTGCAATGGCAACAGCTCCGTTATCTAAAATATTGCGGAGCACCTGCTGCTGAGGGAGAATGAGCCGTCCTTTAGGAGCGGCACTGTCAATAGGGATAACAAGAATTACTATATCCGAAGGCTTAAGCAGGTCGCCAACAAGTTCCTTCGGTTGTTCACTTTGAACGAGCCGTGCCAGAGATTCCTTTAGGAAAATAATATTTTCACCAGTTACTGTACTAACAAAAAAACAGGAAAGATCATGATCTTTTTTTAGCTTGTCGGCAAGATCAGTACGCTTGGCGGCATCCAAAAGTTCACTTTTATTGAATACCACCACAAACGGTGCGTTTTTACTACGTATATGCTTTAAAAGAGCTGTATCTTCAGGAGCTATGCCGATAAGTCCGTCTATTACAAGGATGGAGATATCAGTTTTGTTTAAAACATGATAGGCTTTTTCAATACGCAGATTCCCCAATGTCCCGTCGTCATCAGTACCAGGGGTATCAATAATAACCACCGGACCTAAAGGCAACAGTTCCATTGCCTTGTAAACAGGGTCTGTAGTAGTCCCTTTATATTCGCTGACTATTGCAATATTTTGCGAGGTCAGGGCATTAATCAGGCTGGATTTGCCTGCATTGCGTCTGCCGAAAATGCCTATATGTGTACGTTCTGATGAAGGTGTGGCATTTAAACTCATAAAATTCCCTTCTTACTTTTATTTTACAAGTTCAAGGCGGGGATTAGGGATAAGCCTTCGACCGGCCTTGGAACATTCTTTTCCGTTAACGGCAACTACATCTGCAGTGAAGTTAATGTTACCGTCAAAGAAACTGGACCCTACGGCATAGGTATCAACCGGTGCGCTAGCTGCTTCAAAGTCTGCTATGCGTTTGGTATCAAAGCCTCCTGATACTACAATTCTTACATAATCAAATCCTTCCGCATCAAGGGCCTTGCGTACATTAAAGACCAGTTCCTTGCAGACGCCAGTGGGATTAAACATACCCATCTGGGGCAGGACACTTTTATCGACTATGTTTCCTGAAGTATCAAGGCGCACGGCATGAAGTTTTCGTCCGAGTTTACGCGCTACGGCAAGAGCCGTATTCACACAGTCATTGTCAAAATCTACAAGTGCGATGCGGGCTATTCCTTCGGCCACATATTTATCAAATGCTTCCGTTGCGGCAATCGTATCGCCGTTATAAGAGGCGATTAAGGCATGTGGAATGGTCCCGAGGCCTTTACTTCCGCTGAACAGCGCATTAGCATCCGTTGAAAATCCTTTAATTCCGCCGACCATTGCAGCATATCCGTCGGATTCCTGGGTCTGGTAAATGTCATATCTGGCAGGAAAAAATAATACAGATTTACCATTAGCAGCTTTTACAACATTGCGGACATTGGTTGCAATACGGCTCTGGCGTGCTAGGATTCCTAAATATATGGTTTCGAGATGCGCAAAATCAGCTAAATCACCTTCGATAGTCATAATTGTTTCCCAGGGAGATACCTCGTCGCCGTCATAGAGAGCGTTGATAACAATGTCGTCCGGATGATGTGCACAGGTCTTTATAAGGGCTATGACTTCATCTATACCGCATACTACGACATGCTTGCGTGTAAAGACCTGCATCATGACACGCGGATGGTTGTTATCGCCGTTTAATATTTCTTCAGTCCTTAAAAAATATGCATCACTGTAATAGCCTGATTTTATCCGTTCTACGGGAAAATTGAATTTTTCAACAGCTATCCTTTTTTTCATTGCATTGGCCTCCGTGTATTAGTTCCGTTTTTATAATTTGGAAAATATAACTTAGTTTAAATATATATTAAATAATACAATAATAAAGTTTGTTATTCAAGTAGTTAAGAAAAATTTAGCAGAGGAGAACTTCATGGACACTGCTGGCAAATCTTATAGTATTCTGCTTTTATCCGCTCCCATCGGATCCGGGCACAGATTGGCGGCGGAGGCGCTTAAAGAAAGTTTTGGACAATATGATAATATAAAAGTCAACTCTGGGAGTATTTTTGATGTTATTCCCAATATATTACGGTCGTTTATCCTGAAAAGTTATGTATATATAGCATCGGAAGAACCGGAGATATATAAACGTCTTTATGCATGGAGTAATAACAGGGGCGGTTCTCTGCGTCTGCGTAATTGCATTAATTATTTTTTTGCGTGTGTTCTGGAAAAATATATCAGTAAAATAAATCCTGATGCCGTAATAGCTACCCATGCCACGCCGACAGGAATTATGACAGCGTATAAAAAACGGGGACATGGAAATTTTTATCTGGGTGTGGTAGTAACGGATTACACTGTTCACAGCTGGTGGCTTTATGATGGCGTGGACTGTTATTTTATAGCAGATGATGAACTGCGAAAAGAAATTACTGTTAAAAGCGATATACAGGCTTTCGGGATACCCGTGAGAAATAAGTTTATCCGCCAGAACAGGGAGGACTGCCGCAGACGTTTTAACTGGGCGGCAGATAAAAAAATATGCCTGCTCATGGGCGGCGGGGAAGGCATGCTTCCCATGGAAGATATTATAGCCGGTTTTGGCAGACGGTACCCGAAAAACCTTCATTTTGTGGCTGTTGCCGGACATAATGAAAAAATGAGACAGCAGCTTTCAGGACGATTTAAGGATGAAGTGGAAATTTACGGATTTACGGAGCTGGCACCTGATTTAATCGGAGGGGCTGATCTTATTATTACCAAGGCAGGAGGACTTACGGTATCGGAAGCTTTGGCTGCGGGACTCCAAATTATAATTTATAGTCCTTTACCTGGGCAGGAGATTAAAAATGCCGAGTTCTTAAAACGGCATGATTTGGCGTCGATATCCTGGACAATAAGAGAACTTACTGAACGTATAATTGATTTCTGCAGCCAGGAGACATCATCATGCAATTTAAAAAAAGATCTTTCAGTAAAGGCTGATGCCGCGCAAGAAATCTGTCAGTACGTATTAAATGAGCTTTTAAAAAAATATGACCTTGACCATATAGGTAAAGGTAACTATAATGGAAGAAAATCTTCGCCATGATAAAATAGAAATCGTGCGATAGGCAGAATTGCGTTAATTTGCGCAGTCTGTCGCAAAATTATTAACGCATATAGGAGGAGACAAATGGCAAAAAATCTTATGATAGTAGAATCTCCCACTAAAGCGAAAACAATAGGAAAAATTTTGAACACAAGAAAACATAATGTATGTTCTGAATGCGGTAACTTGCTGGTTGAACATATGGAAAGGACAGATAGGAAACTGCTGTATTGTATAGATCAGAACTGCTCCAAGGGGCGCTTGAAAAAAGGCAGTAAAAAATGAGAAGTAATCCTGTACATGTCATCGGGGCAGGCCTAGCAGGCTGCGAGGCTTCCTGGCAAATCGCCAATTACGGATTGCCTGTGATTCTTCATGAAATGCGTCCCCTTAAAAGGAGTGCTGCCCATAGGACTGATCTTTTTGCTGAACTGGTTTGCAGCAATTCCCTGCGTGCTGCTAATATCGAAAATGCTGTTGGACTGCTTAAGGAAGAGATGCGCAGGCTTGGTTCTTTGATAATACGAGAGGCGGATTGTCACCAGGTGCCGGCAGGCGGAGCCTTAGCTGTAGACCGTGAAGGTTTTGCTTCAGGGGTTACGAAATCAATAAAAGACCATCCTCTCATAAACGTACAGGTTGAAGAAATAACTGATATTAATTGCATTACGGGAACGGTTATAATTGCCAGCGGGCCTCTGACATCAGAAGCTTTGGCCGATAATATACGAAAACTCATAGATGAGGATTATTTTTACTTCTATGATGCGGCAGCGCCGATAGTGGCAGCTGATTCTCTAGATTATAATAAGATATATCGGGCTTCGCGTTATGATAAAGGCGGTGCTGCATATCTCAACTGTCCTTTTGAAACAAAAGAGGAATACATTGCCTTCAGGCAGGCCTTGTGTAATGCGGAAATAGCTCCTGTTAAAGGGTTCGAAAAAGAAGTGTTCTTTGAAGCCTGCATGCCGATAGAAGAGATGGCAGCAAGAGGGGAAGACACCATGCGCTTCGGGCCAATGAAACCAGTGGGACTTACCGATCCGCATACTGGAAAGGAACCTTATGCCGTAGTGCAGCTCAGGCAGGATAATGCAGTTGCTTCCATGTATAATATTGTGGGTTTTCAGACCCATTTAAAATGGCCTGAACAGAAGCGTGTCTTCTGTATGATTCCCGGTCTTGAAAAGGCAGAATTTTTACGTTATGGCGTTATGCATAAAAATACGTATTTAAATTCTCCGCGGCTTCTGGATAACAGATTTAATCTTCGCAGCGAAAAGCGATTTTATTTTTCCGGACAGATAACCGGTGTGGAAGGCTATGTCGAATCAGCTGCATCAGGACTTATGGCCGGAATACATGCAGCAATGGACGTTTTAGGATTTCCAGAAATCCAGTTTCCGTCGGAAACTGCGCATGGAGCACTGGCTAATTATATCAGCAGTACTGATATAAAAAATTTCCAGCCCATGAATATAAATTTCGGGTTGATTCCGTCCCTTAAACAAAAAATACGGAAGAAAAATGAACGGAATGCCCTCATTGCGGAAAGGGCACTGAAATCTTTGGCAGTTTTTCAGGAAGAATGGTTGTTGCTGCCCAAAAATATGGATAGCTGATGCGGAAAGAAGTATCTGCATCAGCTGTTTTCTTATTCCGGAAATGGCAAATTTATCTTGCGTGGCACACAGTTTTTATGCTACCATAGGAAAACAAGGAGTTGTCAGAATAATGGTTACTACACAGCAGAAATATCTGGAAAAATTTATCAATTATTTGAGTGTTGAAAAAAATTCCTCACCACTTACTGAAATTAATTATCAAAAAGATATTAACTGCTTCTATGATTTTCTGAATCAGCGCTTTAATGGCAAATTTGACCTTGCTGAAATAGGTTCTCTTGATATAAGGGCTTATCTTGCGGAACTGAATCAGAAGCAATATGCAAGACGTACTATAGCCCGGAGAATTTCCAGCCTGCGCTCTTTTTATAAATATCTGGTTAGGGAAAACTGCATTGAATACAATCCTTTCAGTAAGGTAAAGACCCCGAAACTTGCTAAAAGGTTGCCAGTGTTTTTGGAAGAAACGGAAATAAATGAACTTCTGGATATGCCTGAGAAAACACATCTGGGAATGCGCGACAGGGCAGCATTAGAATTGTTGTATGCCACGGGCTGCCGTGTTTCGGAACTTGTCGGTCTGACCATGGAGAAAATTGATTTAGGGAACCGCTACGTATTATTACTGGGAAAGGGCAATAAGGAACGCATAGTTCCTTTAGTGAGAACATGCTGTAAGGCATTAGCCGATTACTGCAGTAAAAGCAGAAAGACAATAATGGGAAAATACAATACACCAAATCATAATTTTCTTTTTGTCAATAGCCGCGGAGGAGTACTGACTGATAGAAGCGTCCGGCGGATATTGGATAAATACTTATCAATGCTGGCTATTCATAAAAATGTCAGTCCGCATACCATAAGGCATACTTTTGCCACTCATCTTCTTGAGCACGGAGCAGATTTACGGGCCGTGCAAGAACTTTTGGGACATGCGAACTTGTCTACAACACAAATTTACACGCATGTAAGCACGGAACGCATAGCCAGCGTATACCAGAAGAACCATCCGCGTGCGTAAATAATGCAGTATTTTAGAGGGAACTTTGTATGGAACTTTTGGAAAAAACAAGGAAAATCAACAAATTGCTACAAAAAGGTGATAAAGTAGAATTTAATGCCATTGCCAGGCTTTTGCGGGACGTTATTGATGCCAATATTTACATTATAGGTCGTAGTGGCGAGGTGAATGGCTATTCGTTAATAAGTGGATTCGAATGTGCAATTATGAGGGAACAAATTTTGAAAAATAAATGCTTTCCAACTGATTACATGAAATTTGTAATGGATGTATAAGGAAACAATAGCAAATATTCCCCATAGTGGTAAACGCTGTCCATTCCTTAATGGCATTGACTGTATCTTTAATAAAAAATTACCACAGTAGTCCCAGTTTATGGAAAAGGAGAACGTATAGGGACTTTGATTCTGGCCAAATATAATGATAGATTTGATGATGATGATCTATTGCTGGCAGAATATGCTGCAACTGTTGTTGGTGTGGAAATTCTACATATAAGGGAAGAACACATTGCAAAAGAAGTGCGGGAAAAGGCTGTGGTGCAGATAGCATTTTCCACGTTGTCATATTCTGAGTTGGAGGCTGTGGTAAATATCCTAAGTGAACTAAACGGCAAAGAAGGAGTTTTTGTTGCATCTAAAATTGCTGACAGGGTTGGACTTACACGTTCCGTTATTGTTAATGCCCTGCGAAAATTTGAAAGTGCTGATTTGATTGAAACAAAATCCCTGGGAATGAAGGGTACTTATATAAAAGCAAAAAACAAATTTCTTTTTGATGAAATAAAAAAATAAGAAGAGTTGCTCCTATTGAGATTGGTTTTTGCAAAAATTAAAATAAGAAAGGCGCAGAAATTGCTCTGCGCTTTTTATTTCATATGGCAGGGGCAGTAGGACTTGAACCCACAACCAACGGTTTTGGAGACCGCTACTCTACCAATTGAGCTATACCCCTGTGGAGCGGAAAACGAGATTCGAACTCGCAACCCCCTCCTTGGCAAGGAGGTGCTCTACCACTGAGCTATTTCCTCACATTGGCGACCCGGATGGGACCAGAACCCACGACCTCCGCCGTGACAGGGCGGCATTCTAACCAACTGAACCACCGGGCCGATCCGGTGCCGCTTGACATTTGTAAATATTATCATAACTTCCGCTAAAAAGCAAGGTTTTTTAACTTTTTCGCTTTTATTTTTCATTTGTAAGGAGCTATTTTTAGTATTATAATTAAAATGGAGTTTATCATAATCAAATATATATGATTATATAATATATGGATAGGGAGGACTACTTATGTGCCAAAACCCAGATTGGACGGCAGGCGACGTGTATCTGTGCGAAAATGCTCCAGAGCTAGTTCTTATAATCAAAAAGTTTTCACCATGCCCATTGCTCCCTAAAAAGCAGGAGAAATATTTTTCCATACTGCTTGCAGGCATAGTTGCCCAGCAACTTCCACCAGAGGTAAGCCAGGATTTAATGCAAAATATAGTGAATTTTTTAGGGAATCCTATCACACCAAAAGCTGTGCTTGCTGCCGAGGAAGGGGATTTATGTGCTTTAGGCTTAGTTAAACAAAAAGTGGACTATGTCAAAAATTTTGCGTCTGCCGTGGAAGACGGAACAATAACCATGGATAAATTTTCTGAAATGACGAACAGTCAAATTTCCAAACAGCTATTGCAGATACGTGGGCTCGGACAGTGGACTATAGAAATGTTTCTTTTGCTGGCACTGTGTCGCACTGATGTTGTTCCGTCAGCTGATTTCATCTTCAAAAAGGAACTTCAGAGATTGATGAGACTTCCTGATATCCCTAAACGCGGGCAAATTGCAAAGATAACTGAACACTGGCGACCTTGGAGGTCTCTTGCAGTATGGTATCTTTGGCAGAATGCTGGTAGAAAAAAATAAATTTTTTAGTAGTTGGATATTATAACGACGAGCCTATACGGATCGAATAACTATCATATTGTGATAGTAATAAATGACAAATAGAAAGGGTAGAAATGTATGGCAAAGCTGGATGAAAAGTGGAGTGAATTGCAGGAAGAAATATTAAATTATGTTGATAACTTGAAAACTTCAGGTATAATATTGCCAAACATTGCGGATAAACTTCAGAAAGAAATAATGAACGCAAAATCTATTAACGAACTACTACTCCAGCTTCAGAAAATAGCGGAAAAATACCAGGCGGTAGTAGAAAAACTTATTTTTGAAAAGAGCAGCCCAGGAAGCAGTATATGGATGGTAAGCAAAATAAGTGCTGATGGTAATCCTGTTCTCGGGGAATGGCAGTTCAGCTTTGATAAGAAAAAGATATATAATTTCTACATTGATTATCCTTCTAATATGACACCAGAAGAGGTAGAGATATTCAATAAGGAATTTCAGAAAATTGCAAGTGCAAGTTGAACACATCCGTGTAAAAGTTTAATAGAGTCAAGCTTAGCTGGGCTTGATTACCCAGCAGCAGAGCTATTTGGCAGGGTCAATGAGTTCTTCCGGTGTACGGTAGCCCAGTTCCTTACGAGACAGTCCACAGATCAAGTCAGAAGCGTGTTCCGCGCCCTCATCGGATAAGTTATCCATTGATTGACCTTTCGGTGCGTATCGCCGATACAGACCATTGCTGCGCTCATTCTGAGGCCGTTCCCAGGAGGAATATGGGTGTGCGTAATACACTTTCGTTCCCCATTCAGAGAGTGAGGCAAAGGTGGTAAACTCAGAGCCGTTATCCACGATGATTGTCTTAAAGACCTGTGCGAACTTATCTCCGTATTCCTCACGAAGCCCCTG
>JAJQDY010000031.1 GCA_021201965.1 Phascolarctobacterium sp. | reverse complement strand
ATTCAATCGCTATGGATTTTTTAACTGTTCAACTTCATTTTACAATCGGCCTTTTCCTTCTAATTCCTATTCCCTAATGATTACCGTAAATGAAAAACTTTTAAGAGGCAATCTTTCCCATGGTCTTTTATATTCCATGGTTACTTTGCAAGTACCAGATTCTTCAGCTGCTAGCATAAGTATTTCAGTACCTGGAACTCCAATGCGCTGATCACTTGATTTTGGCATCATAAAGGAACTACCAACTTTTGCAATTTTTTTTTCATTAGCCTTATCAAGTTTAATTTCCCAGCGAAAACCAGCTGAAGGATTGGTTTCAAGCTTTATCGCCATTAAATTCCCTTTTTTTATAGAAAGATTCTTACCATCAGCATTTTCTGTCAATCGGACTATCTGCAACAGTCTTCCTGCCTCTCCCATTCGCATTGATGCAAGAAGACTGCTGTAGGCAATAATATTTGTATAGTCCCCTATGCCACTGTTACGAGTGCAAATACCCCTTTCGGTAAAAAGTACATCACTATAATCCCCAAGAACTGATTTAACAGTATCATTATTCACGAAAAAATCAGTAACGGTAAATTCCTTGCCTGTAGTTAAGTCAACATTCAATCCTTTAACAAGTCTCTGTCCATTATTGGAGACTTTGAACAATACCCCGATAAGGCTCGGCCTGTTAAGTACCACCTCGTAGCTGATTCTGCCATAGCCTCCGACAGCTTTTACCATATCTTTTACAGTAGCATACATTAAACTGTTAGCCTGCTTCTCCATATCAGTGTCAGTACTGCCATCAATGTATGGTATTCTTCCTTCGGCCTTATCAATTGTAACCTGCTCAAAAAGTACCGTCGTCTGCTGATCAGCAAAGGAAGACGAACAAAGTAAAAGGCATAATAATGCAATAAGAAAAATCCTCATATACCCTCCCTGATATAAGCTATAGCACGATTTATTCTCTCAATTGTCTTTTCCTTGCCAAGAAGATACATTACATCAAAAAGACCAGGACTTACGGTTCTGCCAGTAATAGCAAGTCTAGTAGGGTGAACAATCTTTCCTAATGCCAAGCCGTTTTTTTCTGCAACCCTGCTATAGATATTTTCAAGGCTCTTTAAACTGTATTCCTTATCTTCAGCTATTGCCGCACAACATTTTTCTAGAAGTTCCGCAGCTTCAGGCTTGAAATATTTAACCTTGCCTTTTTCATCATATGTTGTAAAATCCTTAAAGAAATATTCTGAAGCATCCGCTACTTCCCGCAGTGTTTTAACACGTACTCGCACGACATCCACAAGTTTCGCGAAAAATTCATTATTTTCTTCAAGCCATGCTTCCGTTACCAGATTGTTTTTGACAAAGAATTTTTCTGCCTCTGGCAGAACCCTTTCTAGCGGCAGATCTGATAAATACTGCCCGTTCATCCAAGTAAGCTTCTTAGTATCATATATGGCAGCTTTTTTTGACATCTGATCCAGTTCAAATAGTCCAACTGTTTCCTCAAGACTTATGATTTCGCGCTCATCTCCTGGTCCCCATCCTAAAAGGGTAAGATAATTAACAATGGCTTCAGGAAGATATCCTTGGTCCCGAAATTCCTCCACTGATGTCGCTCCATGACGCTTACTGAGTTTTGAGCGGTCGGGAGCTAGAATCATCGACATATGCCCGAAAGCCGGCGGTATAAACTCTAAAGCCTCATAAATAAGCAACTGCTTCGGTGTGTTAGATAAATGTTCTTCTGCACGCAACACGTGAGTTATGTTCATCATATGATCATCTACGACAACGGCAAAATTATATGTAGGCATCCCATTGCTTTTTACAATAACGAAATCATCCAGTTGGTCTAAACTAAAAGTGACATCACCATGAATCAGGTCACGCACTGTTATGTTCCCCTCTTTAGGAATTTTAATCCTTATAGAATACGTTTCTCCCTTTGCTATGCGCTCTTTAGTCTCCTCCCTAGACATATCCCTACAGATACGCCCATAGCGGAATGGTTGTTTTGAAAGCCGTTGTTTTTCACGTTCTTTTTCTAAATCGTCCGACGTACAAAAACAACAATAAGCTTTTCCCTCTTCAAGGAGCTTATCTGCATATTTACTATATATATTGCATCGTTCGGACTGATAATAGGGCCAATATACGCCGCCTACTTCAGGTCCCTCGTCCCAGTTTAAACCCAACCATTTGAGGCTCGTAAGAATCTGGCTTACAGAATCATCTTTTAGTCTCCCTGTATCTGTATCCTCAATGCGTAAAATAAGCTTTCCCTTCATTTTGTGGGCAAACAGCCAGTTAAATAGTGCCGTCCGCGCGCCACCGATATGTAGATACCCTGTAGGACTAGGAGCAAATCTTACCCTTACTTCAGACATTTTATCGTCCCTTTCAATTAAAAAATCTTAAAGAAGTTTACACTATATCAGAATATATTACGAAAATTGCAAGTGCAAGTTGAACACATCCGTGTAAAAGTTTAATAGAGTCCAGCTTAGCTGGGCTTGATTACCTAACAGCAGAGCCATTTGGCAGGGTCAAAGAGTTCTTCCGGTGTACGGTAGCCCAG
>JAJQDY010000025.1 GCA_021201965.1 Phascolarctobacterium sp. | reverse complement strand
TTGACCCTGCCGTCTGTCTCTGCTGTTGGGTAATCAAGCCCAGCTAAGCTGGACTTTATTAAACTTTTACACGGATGCGTTCAACTTGCACTTGCAATTTTCGGTTTTTTTAGCAAGGATTTTATTATTAAAGAATGAAATCAGTGGCGATTTTATTATTGGTGATATCCTGTAAAGTGCGTTTTGAAAGAGGAATTTGTGGATATCCAAGAGCTAGAGCCGAGATGGGCTTGAAACCTTCAGGCAAAGCTATTGCTTCCAAAAATGCAGGACTTTGCGGAATACGATTTAGCATTGGCCAAAGAAAAACGCATCCTAATCCTAGTTCGGTAGCCGCTAGGTGCATATTTTCCATGACACAACATACATCTGCAATATAAACTAATTGCCCATCCTCTTCAGGTTTAGCTGAAACGATTATTAAAGTAGGATCATCATAAAATGGGTTGTATTTTTCATTACCAAAAGTCTTACCACAATAGACGGCAAGGTCCTGAAGCAATGGTGCGCTTTGTATAACGCTGATATGCAGACCATGATATTCGTTGTGCCCCACAGGAGATGCATAGGCTGCTTTAAGTACAGTAGCAATCTTTTCCATTTATACCTGTTTAGACAGCAGAAATTTACGAGTTGAGCGGCGTGTAGCTATAATATCAAGTGTATCCACATTAACCTCCAGTGATAATTAGTAATTTGTTTCTTAATTAATATAATTATACTTTATCAGTTATATAATGTAAATCATCTATACTTAATTTTAAGATGGCAAGCGACAGCATTTATTTTTATAGTATATACAGGAGTATATACAAGATAGACTTATTGGTTTTACTTGTCACTAATAGTTACAGATGTTATTATAATAAAAAGCAGTAAATACACGTAAAGGAACTAATTATGGATCAGAAACGAATAAGAAATTTTTCCATTATCGCTCATATAGATCATGGCAAATCTACATTAGCTGATAGACTGCTTGAATATACAGGTACGCTTTCTAAAAGGGAAATGGAGAATCAGATACTGGATTCTATGGATTTGGAACGTGAAAGAGGTATAACAATTAAAGCTCAGGCAGTACGTAGTATTTACCGAGCCAGAGATGGGGAGGAATATATGCTGAATTTTATTGATACCCCTGGACACGTTGATTTTACTTATGAGGTATCTCGTGCTTTGGTTGCATGCGAGGGAGCATTGCTGTTAATTGATGCTGTTCAAGGAATAGAAGCGCAGACTCTGGCTAATGTCTACCTTGCTCTGGATAATGATTTAGAGATTATTCCTGTTATCAATAAAATTGACCTTCCCAATGCTGATCCTGAACATGTTAAAAAAGAGATTGAAGAAGGCATCGGCATAGATGCTTCTGCCGCATTATTGTGCAGCGCAAAAACTGGTGCAGGGGTTGAAGATGTATTGGAGGCTATTGTAAAGAGAATACCAGCTCCAGATGGAGATGAGGGTCGACCACTGAAGGCATTGGTATTTGATTCCAAATTTGATCCATATAAGGGAGTTGTGTTATATGTGCGTATTATTGACGGTATTGTTAGAAAAGGTATGAAAATACGCATGATGGCAACAGGCGCAGAATTTGAGGTAACGGAAACAGGTTATTTTAGACCTGGATTGATAAATGTTGAATTCTTGGCAGCTGGGCAAGTAGGCTTTGTTGCTGCAGCTATTAAAAACGTAAAGGATGCCCGTGTAGGAGATACGGTAACTAACGCCGATAATCCTACAGAAAAAGCTCTGCCTGGGTATCGAAAGGTTACGCCAATGGTGTTTTGTGGGCTGTATCCTGTGGAAAACTCTGAATATGACAATTTACGTAATGCCTTAGAGAAACTCCAATTGAATGATGCTTCACTAGTTTTTGAGCTGGAGACATCGATAGCACTTGGTTTTGGCTTCCGCTGCGGATTTTTAGGATTACTGCATATGGATGTAATAAAGGAGCGGTTAGAACGTGAGTATAACTTGACTCTGATTACTACTGCGCCAAACGTAATTTATGAGGTGGTCCACACTAACGGTGATGTGGAAATGGTTGACAATCCAGCAAAATTTCCTGACCCTACTGTGATTGATCATGTGGGAGAGCCTTATGTAAATGCTACTATAATTTCGCCTAAGGATTATGTAGGTGCAATTATGGAACTAAGCCAAGAAAAACGCGGAGAATACGAAAATATGACCTATCTTGATGAGAACCGCGTGATGATACATTATTCCTTGCCGTTGAGTGAAATTATTTATGACTATTTTGACCGTTTAAAATCTGTAACAAGAGGCTATGCTTCGTTGGATTATGAATTGGCATCTTACCGGCCTTCGAATTTAGTAAAGGTAGATATCATGCTGAATGGAGAGATTGTAGATGCTCTTTCAGTTATTGTACATCGCGAAATAGCTGCATCGCGTGGGCGTCAACTGGTAGAAAAATTACGCAGTCTTATTCCGCGGCAGATGTTTGAAATTCCTGTACAGGCAGCAATAGGTAGTAAAATTATTGCTCGAGAGAATGTTCGTGCTCTGCGAAAGGACGTATTAGCAAAATGTTATGGCGGTGATATTACTAGAAAACGTAAGCTGTTGGAGAAGCAGAAGCAGGGGAAGAAACGTATGAAGCAGGTGGGTAGCGTGGAACTGCCACAAGAAGCTTTTATGGCTATATTAAAAATGGATTAAAATAGCACATGTTTATGTGAACAAAACAAATTAGCATAAATTATAAATCATATTATCAAAACAAATGAATTTGCCTGTTAAAAAAAGAGGAAAAATCAAAACTATGTAGAATTGTTGAAGCATAAATTGCAGGTAGTAGGAGGTAATGTGAGTGGCAGAAGACGGGAAATATAAGAGAGTTGTTCTAAAATTGAGTGGGGAAGCCTTGGCTGGAGCTAAAGGATTTGGCATTGATCATGACGTTGTAGATTCACTTGCAATTCAGATTCGCGAAGTCGTGGAAAGTGGGCTTGAGATAGCAATTGTCAATGGAGGAGGTAATTTTTGGCGTGGAATAAGTGGTAGTACAAAAGGTATGGATCGTGCTACTGCTGATTATATGGGGATGCTAGCCACTATTATAAATTCTCTTGCGCTGCAGGATGCTCTGGAAAACAGAGGGGTATCGACTCGTGTGCAGACTGCTATTGAAATGCGGCAAATTGCGGAGACGTATATTCGTCGCCGTGCCATAAGGCATATGGAGAAAGGTAGAGTAGTTATTTTTGCAGCTGGTACTGGCAATCCTTATTTTTCTACTGATACGACTGCAGCATTAAGAGCTGCCGAGATTGAAGCAGATGCTATTTTAATGGCTAAGAAAGGAGTCGACGGAGTTTATGATTGTGATCCTGCTAAGAATTCCGCGACTGTAATGCTTAAGGAATTGGATTACATTGAAGTTATTCAGAGACATCTAAACGTTATGGATTCAACTGCGATTAGTCTGTGTATGGATAATCATATACCCATTGTGGTGTTTAATATTGATAGACAAGGAAATATTTTGGCAGCGGCCTCTGGGAATAGAATTGGTACTCTGGTAGGAGGAATGAAATAAAATGGCAACTGTAAAGGAAATAATTGATGGTATTGAAGATAGAATGAAAAAATCAGCAAATGCCTTGCGAGTTGATTTGGCAACATTGCGTTCTGGAAGGGCTACTCCAGCTTTATTGGAAAAAGTTATGGTAGATTATTATGGGTCACTTACACCTGTAACTCAATTGGCTACTGTTATGGTTCCTGAACCACAGTTGCTTGTTATACAACCTTGGGAAAAAACACTTATAAAGGAAATTGAAAGAGCTATTATGAAATCGGATTTAGGATTAAATCCAAATACTGATGGTGGATGCATTCGTCTAAATATACCTCAAATGACGGAGGATCGCCGTAAAGAAATGGTTAAAGTAGTACGTAGAAAAGCTGAGGATTATCGTGTAATTGTACGTAACCTGCGTCGTGAAGCGAACGATGCCATTAAAAAAGCTGAAAAAGCTAAGGAAATAACCGAAGATGAGAGTAAGAAGGGCATTTATAATGTTCAAAAACTAACAGATAAAATAATAAAAGAGATTGATAGTACTGCAGAGGTAAAGGAAAAAGAGGTAATGGAGATTTGAAATATAGTCTTAATGTTTTGGCTCTTTCTTTAGATGAGGCTACAAAGCGATTAGAATCAGCAGGGATGAAGTTTACCGTACAAGTTTTACTACCTCCGAAGGATAGTAACGAAAAGTTTGTAGGAAAAGATGTCCGCAAATATGTGGTTAGGCAGCAAATGCTGTCTGATGATAAAATGTCTCTTACGGTTGTTTACAGATGGAGGGAAGGAGGTGCAAAATGGATGGCTCTGAAGATTGACAAGGATGTATGCGTAGGCTGCGGTACTTGTGAAGCAACTTGTCCAGTAGGTGCGGTTAAAGAATCCGACGGTAAATATGAGATTGGCGATGAATGCGTTGAATGTGGTTCTTGTGCAGCTGCATGTCCGATGAATGCAATTCAATAGCAAAATTAAGATCCAGAAGGCGGCCTCCTAAATGGAGGTCTGCCTGTTTGTTTTTAAATAAGGATATTTTAGAAGGGCTGTATATTTGTGTTAAAACACCTATTTACAATTGATAGTAATAAAATTTTAGATATAGACCTAACTGGTATTGACCTTCAGAGAGTACCAGTGCATGTTGCTATTATTATGGATGGTAATGGGCGTTGGGCTAATATTAGAGGCAAAGCGCGTACATTTGGACATCAGGCTGGAGCGGAAACTTTAAAGGCAATAGTAAAGGTCGCAAACTGCATTGGTGTCAAGATTATTACTGCATATGCTTTTTCTACGGAAAATTGGAAACGTCCAGTAAGTGAAGTTGATTTTTTGATGAATTTGTTAGGTGGTTATCTTACTAATGAAATTGAAGAATTTAACAAAAATGGTGTGCAACTAAGGTTCATAGGTTCACGACGCGGCCTCCCAGATGAGATTTTGCGAAAAATGGATTATGCTGCAGCTGTAACTGAAAGGAATACAGGTATTATTTTAAATTTAGCGATAAACTACGGGGGTCGTGATGAAATACTGTATGCTGTTAAAACTATTGCGACAGCGGCAGTAGCAGGGCAGATAGATGTAGATAATATAGATACTAATATTTTTGAAGAACATCTGTATACTAAAGGATTACCAGCACCAGATCTTCTAATACGACCTGGCGGCGATATGCGCATTAGTAATTTTTTGTTATGGCAGATAGCATATACTGAAATTTGGATAACAGACATTTACTGGCCAGATTTCACACAGGAATATTTTATAGAGGCTATTAAAGCGTATCAAAGACGGGAACGGCGTTTTGGCGGTTTATAAGATAAAAAATAATAGCAGGAGTTTAAAAATAATATAATGTTGACACGTATTATTACAGGTGTAACAGGCATTGCTGCTGCAGCGGTTATAATTACAAAAGGCGGCGAATTGTTTTCCATCGCAGTGATAGTTTTATCCATTATAGGATGGTACGAATTTAGGCAACTAGCAGCAAGCAAAGGATATCACGTTTATTATATGACATCTGGATTGCCGGTAGTTCTTATAACTTCCGCAGCAGGTATTTATTATGTCTATTTTTGGGGTAGATTGGACGTTATGAACTTGTTTTTCTGGTTATTAATAGTTACAATAGTATTCTTTTTATTGACGATGCTTGAAGCGCTGATACACTATTGTTGTTGTAATGGAGAAAAATGGCTGGTAAATACTGGTTTATCCGTATTTGGTATGTTGTATTGCGGATTATTGTTTTCATATATTATTATTCTAAGGACTTTTGACAGAGAGAAATTAGTTGATTTAGGATTTATAACTATAGATTATGGTGAAGCATTGCTATGGGCTATTTTGCTTGGCACATGGGCTAGTGACACTTTTGCCTACTTTTTTGGTAGAGCTATTGGACGTCATCCTTTTTGCAGAGTTAGTCCAAAAAAAACACTAGAGGGGGCTATCGCAGGATTTATATGCTGCATAATAGTGGTACTTATACTGATGCATACTTTTTTGTCAATGTCATGGTGTAAGGCATTTGTATTGGCTTTATGCGTTGCTGTTTTTGCCCCATTAGGAGATTTGGTGGAGTCGATTATAAAGCGTTCTTTTGATGCCAATGATTCGGGGAGAATATTTCCAGGGCATGGAGGTGTTCTTGATCGATTTGATAGTTTGCTGTTTGTGGCACCTGTAGCATATTATGTAGTCATGATAATAACTTACAGTTTCTAGCAACTATTTTATGTAGAAAGTTTTGGAGATAAGACATGGCTATAAAAAACATTTCTATTTTAGGTAGTACTGGGTCTATTGGTCAACAGGCTTTAGAAGTTACTGCTACAAATCCCGAGCATATAAAAGTGCGAGTTCTTGCAGCTCATACTAGTGATGAGATACTTGAGCAGCAGATAAGGAAATTTACTCCTGATTTTGCTGTACTTACAGATAGATATGCAGCTGATCGCTTGATTAAACGATATCATGGACCTGTGGAGATCCTTTCTGGAGAAGAGGGGTTATTTGCAGCAGCTTCTTACGAAAAAGTAGATACAGTACTTGCAGCAACGCTTGGTTATGTGGGATTGCGTCCTATTATGAAAGCTATCGAATGTGGAAAAAATATTGCTTTAGCAAATAAAGAAACCTTGGTGGCTGCTGGCAGTTTAGTTATGGAGGCTGTTAACAGTAACAATGTTGTCTTAACTCCAGTGGATAGTGAGCATAGTGCTATTTTTCAGGCTTTGCAGTGTGGGAAAGTAGACGAAGTAAAGCGGTTGATAATTACTGCATCTGGGGGGCCTTTTAGAGGATATAGTTTAAATGAGCTTAAAAGCGTGAATCTAAGTCAATGTTTGAAGCATCCTAATTGGACTATGGGAAGGAAAATAACTATTGATTCATCTACCTTAGCTAATAAAGGATTGGAGGTTATCGAAGCTCATTGGCTTTTTGATATGCCGTATGAGAAAATTGAAGTTGTAGTACATCCGCAAAGTATCATTCATTCGCTGGTTGAATTTTCTGATGGTAGTATCATGGCCCAAATGGGAGAGCCAGATATGCGCCTTCCAATTCAATATGCATTGTCTTGGCCTGCCCGTTATAAAAATGCTTTCAGACGGCTAGATCTATTAAAAGTCGGCACGCTTACCTTTGAAGCACCAGATATAGAGATGTTTCCTTTGCTTAAGATAGCGATAGACTGTGGTAAAGCAGGAGGCATATTGCCATGTGTCTTTAATGTGGCTAATGAAGAAGCAGTTTATGCATTCTTAGAAAATAAAATTAAATATCTAGATATTCCTTATATTATCAGTAAGGTTACGGATATGCATGAAAATGTAACATTGCCAAGTCTTGAAGATATCGAAATGGCTGATAAAAAAGCCCGCCAAATAGCGCGTCAGATAATTGTTTCTTTATAGATTATGGATGTTTATCGAGAGGGGATGTAAACCATTGCTTACTATTCTGGCGGCCATTTTTGTTTTTGGTGTTCTTGTAACTGTACATGAATTTGGACATTTTATTACAGCTAAAATGACAGGTATGCGTGTCGATGAATTTTCGATAGGTTTTGGACCCAAAATTTATCAACAGAAAGAGGGGGATACGCTTTATAGCCTTAGAATTATACCTTTAGGTGGATATAATAAAATTGCTGGTATGGATCCTGATGATCCTGAAGGTCCAAATTCATTTAAATCTAAAACTGTTCCTGCTAGGATGTTGGTAATTATTTCAGGAGTGCTTATGAATTTTTTGCTACCTGTGGTTTTGTTTTCGGGTATTTTTATGATTAAAGGTATTGAACGTCCTATAGATGAACCTATACTTGGAACTGTAGCGGAAAATAATGCTGCATTTAATGCCGGTCTAAAAGTTGGAGATAAGATTCTTGCTATAAACGGTATTTCTGTAAATACTTGGAACGATGTAGTACGTACTTTGCAGCAAAATGGCTCTAAGAATGTTACTATGACTGTAGTAAGTTCAGAAGAAGTAAAGACATATACCATGATGCCTGAATACAACAAAGAGTTGGACAGAGCGCTTATCGGGATTTCTCCGCAATTTGTGAGGGAACGTATTGGTATTGTAGACTCCTTAAAATTGGGAATCAGCTATACCAAATATGTTATTACAGCTATGATTGATGGGTTGTGTAAAATTATCACTGGCAAGGTTCCAGCAGAAGTAGCAGGGCCTCTTGGGGTGGCTCAGATGGCTGGAGAAGTCGCTGAAAAAGGAGTATTGCCATTGATAAATTTTGTAGCTTTTTTGAGTATAAATCTGGGAATTATTAACTTATTACCTCTGCCAGCATTGGATGGTGGTCATTTAGTTCTAATTATTTTGGAAATTCTGCGCGGCAAACCATTAGGACGACGGGCGATGAAAAATATTCAAACTATTGGCGTAGTTCTCATACTTGCTTTAACTATTTTCTCTACTTTTAAAGACATTACACGTTGAGAGGAATCTAATTATGGAACGTAGAAAAACGCGCGAACTACAGATTGGAAAAGTAAAAATTGGTAATGGCGCGCCTGTTGCTGTACAGTCAATGACTAATACCCGTACAGATAATGTTACAGCTACATTGGCGCAGATCAGTAAATTGGCAGAAGCAGGATGTGATATAGTACGTTGCACAGTTCCTGATATGGCTGCTGTCAAGGGGTTGGAATTTATTGTCAAAGAAAGTAATCTTCCTGTCATTGCAGACATTCACTTTGATTTTCATCTTGCTCTTGCTGCCATAGAAGCAGGTGTTGACGGGTTACGCTTAAATCCTGGAAATATTGGTAGTACGGATAATATTAAGGCTGTGGTAGAGGCTGCCAGAAAACGTAGAATACCGATTAGAATTGGTGTAAATGCGGGGTCTCTGCCACGTGATTTGTTGAGAAAATATGGACATCCAGTACCTGAGGCCATGGTGGAGGCTGCCTGGCGTCACATACGTATTTTAGAAGACATAGGCTATCGAAATATTAAAATTTCTCTAAAGGCTCATGACGTGCCAATAACTATTGCAGCGTATCGTTTATTAGCATCTCAATGTGATTATCCGTTGCATGTTGGTATCACTGAGGCGGGGACTGTTAACGGAGGAATAATTAAGTCAGCAGTGGGTATTGGGACCCTCTTAGCTGAAGGTATCGGTGACACCATACGCATTTCCTTGACTGGAGATCCAGTGCGTGAAGTAAAAGTTGCTTGTGATATTTTGAAGGCATTAGGATTACGTGAGTGTGGGCCTACATTGATTTCATGTCCAACTTGTGGTCGTACTCAGATTGACATAGAGCACATTGCACTTGAAGTTGAGAGACATCTGAATAGTATCAAAGAACCTATAACCGTAGCGGTTATGGGCTGCGTGGTAAATGGACCGGGTGAGGCTCGCGAAGCTGATGTTGGTATCGCAGGTGGAATTAATGAAGGCCTAATTTTTCGTAAAGGAAAAGTGCTGAAAAAAGTTGAAGAAAAACAACTCGTAAGTGAATTATTTAGTGAGATAGATAAAATTTTACTTGAGAGGAAGGTATTACATAAATGAGAGTGTCAAAAATGCTTGCGCCTACATTGAGGGAAGTCCCTTCAGAGGCCGAGATTATAAGCCACCAATTGATGTTGCGAGCTGGTTTTATGCGTAAAGCCGCTGGAGGTATGTATAATTATTTACCGCTTGCTTGGCGCGTATTAAAAAAAATTGAGAATATTGTTCGGGAGGAAATGAATAGGACAGGGTCACAAGAAATTCTAATGCCAATCGTTCAACCTGCTGAGATTTGGCAGGAAAGTGGCCGTTGGGGCGTATATGGGGAAGAAATGTTTCGCCTTAAGGATAGGCACGGACATGATTTTTGTTTAGGACCTACCCATGAGGAAATGGTAACTAATCTGATACGTGGAGATGTGCGTTCTTATCGTCAGCTTCCTCTTAGTGTTTATCAAATTCAGGATAAATTTCGCGATGAACGTCGACCACGTTTTGGGTTGATGCGTGGACGTGAGTTTATTATGAAAGACGCCTATACTTTCGATCATGATGAAGAGGGGCTGGATGTATCTTATAGAGGGATGTACGATGCATATATCCGTATTTTCACACGCTGTGGGCTTACATTTCGTCCAGTTGAAGCGGATAGTGGAGCTATTGGAGGTAGCGGTAGTCATGAGTTTATGGCTATTGCAGAGAGCGGAGAAGCTGAAATTGTTTATTGTAATAAGTGCTCTTATGCAGCTAATGTTGAAAAAGCTGAGTTACATGTGGTGGCAGACGTAAAGGAAGACATGTTACCTCCTAAAGAAGTGGCAACTCCGGACTGTAAAACTATTTATGATGTTTGTACATATCTAAAGCTTCCTATAGAGAAATCCGTGAAGGCAGTAGCTTTTAGTAGTGAAAAAGGATTAGTATTATGCTTTGTACGGTGTGACCATGAAGTGAATGAGATTAAGGTCGCAAATACAATTGGCGTAAATGAATTAAAAATGGCAGAAGAAAGCATGTTGGAATCAGCGGGAACAACAGGTGGCTATATGGGGCCTGTTGGTATTGATGACAATAAAGCTATAATTATTGTTGACAGTAGCGTTATGCAGATGCATAATTTCTGTTGTGGGGCAAATAAAGAAGGATTTCATCTGCTAAATGTAAATCCAAAGCGTGATTTTATTCCCACTTATGTTAATGACATACGCATGATTCAAGAGTGGGATCCGTGCCCTCGCTGTGGTGAGGCTGTTAGAAAAGCCCGTGGTATTGAAGTTGGCCAAGTGTTTAAGCTATTTACTAAATATAGTGAGCCAATGCATGCATTTTATTTGAATGAGAATGGCAAAGAAAAGCCGATGTATATGGGATGCTACGGAATTGGTATAAGTCGTATAATGGCAGCTTCCGTCGAACAGAACAACGATAAGGATGGTATTATCTGGCCCGTTGCTATAGCTCCATTTGAAGTATTGGTAGTACCTGTTAATATTAACGATAAGTCTTTAGCTGCAAAAGCAGAGAAAATATATGAACAGTTGCAAAAAGCGGGTATAGAAGTTGTTTATGATGACCGTGATGAGCGGCCTGGTGTGAAGTTTAAGGATGCTGATCTAATAGGGTATCCGCTCTGTGTAGTAGTGGGAACTAAAACTATCAATGAAAACAAACTGGAAATTAAAATACGTAAAAGTGGTGAGATTTGCATGCTTGCCCTAGAAGATGGTTATGTAGAGGAAATTAAAACTCTGCTGAAAGAATTATAAAAAGTGGCGGAGGCGATAGCATGTTTGATTTGTCTTGGGCATCTTCACTAGAAATAATAATGATATTGCGTTTGTTGGTAGCAGTTGTTTTTGGTGGTATTGTTGGTATGGAAAGAGGCAGTGGTGATAGGCCGGCCGGATTCAGAACTCATATTCTGGTATGTGCAGGCTCAGCATTGTTTATGTTAGTATCACTTTATGGTGTTGATGAACTAAGTGTGAGTCTTACTCATCCAGAATTTCGCAGAGATTCATCTCGTATTGCTGCGCAGGTTGTAAGTGGTATTGGGTTTTTAGGTGCAGGTACCATTCTGCATGAAGGAGTGACAATAAGAGGACTTACGACAGCTGCTAGCTTATGGATGGTTTCAGCCATTGGACTTGCTGTGGGTAGTGGGATGTTTTTGCTCGGGGCTGCTGCTACAGTTGTAACGATGATGACGTTGGTTACATTTCACAGTTGGGAGAAACGTTTTGCAGGAAGTAGCCGCAGTGAAAGGCGCTTTATAAGAGTGCTTACAAGAAACCGTCCTGGCGCTATAACTGACGTTACCGGTTATTTAGCGGATTGCGGGATAAGGGTTAAAACAATGAATGTGAAAACGGATAAAAAGCAGAACGGCCTTGTCTTAGAACTTTATATAAAAGTTGAAAAAGATGTTAATATTACTGATACTATTCGTGGTCTGCAGGGTATAAACGGCGTCATAGCTTTGGAAAACGTTAAATAACAATTATTATTTCAAGGAAGGAATCTCTTAATGCAGGTAAAATATTGTGTTGTACCTGACAAAGATAAATTTTTTGCTTTTTTTGCATTTTGGCACTTTTCATCTAGTGAACTGTCACAATTGAAGGTGGCAAGGATTAGCCGTATTTATATGAATGAAATAGCTGATATTTTGGAAATACATTTTGAATGTGTCAATCTTGCAGATAATTTATTAGAAGCAGTGGCTGAGAAGCTGACTGCTGCTTATTCTTTAAAGGAAGTGAATTTTGTTTCTGACATTAGCATTCTGGATATTGAACAATCTGGAGAGATGCTGGCTGTAAAGCAAAATGGGATAGCACTGAGAAATGAAGATGCTATCAGAGATAAAATTTTATATGAACCAAAGGGATCATTGACTAGTTGTGCGCAGGATGGGATAAAAATAAAAGAAATCACGGAAGCACAGGAGAAATATGAGTTAGCCTGTAAACAGCTATATGGAAAAAAGACGAGAGTAATCTGCTGTGGGGTAAGAAGCCTAAAGGGAATGTGCGTTCTCTGAATTCAATTTTAGAGGAAGAGAACAGAGTGGTTATTGAAGAAACGTTTGTAAAAAGTATTGAAGACGGACGATTGGTTGATTTTAGGGAACGTGAATTAAAAACTGGTAGTATCGTACTTATTTTTAATGTATGTGACACAGATAATGGAATTTATGTAAAATTCGCTTTGATAATATAGATGGGAAAAATGCACGAATAGAGTGCGATAAGTTTAAAAAAAGGTTAGAGATCTTGGTAAAAATATAAAACTACATATTATGGGAAATGTGGCGCTAGATCGGTTTTTGGCCGACGAACTGGTCATGTCACCGTCTGGCATAATGAAAATTGAATCCACTGAACGCATTGATAATGCAGAAATTAAACGGGTAGAATTACACTGCCATACTAAAATGAGTAAAATGGATGGTCTAACTCCAATAAACGAATTAGTGGAAAAGGCTATTAAATGGGGCCATAAAGCTTTGGCTATTACGGATCATGGCGTTGTACAGGCGTTTCCCTCTTGCTATGAGGCAGCAAAAGATAAGGATTTAAAATTGTTTTTTGGTATGGAAGGTTATTTATTAAGTGATAGGAAACTTAGCAACATTGATTTTGATCAGGAACCTACTGATACTATAAAAAAAGCCGTATTCCTAAAGTACGAAGTAACCATATTATTATTTTGGCGAAAAACGAAACGGGACTACGGAATTTATATAAATTGGTTACTTTAAGTCATCTACGTTATCTGCATAAAAGACTTCTGTTACTTCGTACCGTAATTGAGGAACACAGGAAAGGACTACTTATAGGGTCGGCATGCGAAGCAGGAGAATTGTATCGTGCTGTTTTAGCTTGCGCTTCTGATGAAGTGCTGGAGGAAATCGCTTCTTTTTATTATTACTTAGAAATACAGCCTGCAGGCAATAATATGTTTTTAGTGCGTGAGAATTTATGTACAGAAAAAGATATTGAAGAGCATAATCGTCGAATTTATAACTTGGGAAAAAACTATGTAAATTGACAGTAGCAACATGTGACGTTCATTTCTTAGATCCTGATGATAAGAGATTGAGGGCTATTTTGCAGGCAGGTCAGAATTATAAAGATGCTGACCAGCAACCGCCCCTATATTGCCGCACTACAGAAGAAATGTTGCATGAGCTTGAGTACTTAGATGAAGATGTGGCATATGAGGTATGTGTCACTAATACTAACAAAATAGCTGAAATGATTGAACAGATTAAACCAGTCCCAGACCGCGGCCAACTGTACTCGTCATATATTCCTGTAGCCGAAGAAGCTGTTAAAAATCTATCTTACAAAAAGGCCAATGAGTGGTACGGAGAACAGTTACCCAAAGAGGTTGAAGAACGCTTAAAAATGGAATTGGAGGCTATTATAGGCAATTGATTTTCAGTACTTTATTTTATTGCCCATAAGCTAGTTAAACACTCTCTGGACCGAGGGTATTTAGTTGGTTCACGTGGGAGTGTAGGATCATCATTTGTGGCCATATTAATGGAAATTACTGGAGTAAATCCTCTGCGTCCGCACTATCATTGCCCGAAATGCAGGTATAATAAATTTTTCCTTAACAACGAGGTAGATTCTGGATTTGATCTCCCAAGTAAGACTTGCCCTGTCTGTGGTGAAGAAATGGTGAGAAATGGACATGATATACCTTTTGTCGTTTTTCTAGGATTTCAAGGAGATAAAGTTCCAGATATTGATTTAAATTTTGCTGGTGGGATTGATCCGGATGATGTCAGAGGTATGTCTGATCAGGTAGTAGCGCATAAGTATACAGAAGAATTGTTTGGCAGAGATAATGTTTGTCGTGCTGGCACTATTTTAATTATTGCTGTAAAAACGGCAATATGCTATGTACTTAAGTATTTTGAAAACAGAAACAAAAAAGTACATTCTGCCTATATTGCTCTACTGGTAGCTGGTTGTACAGGGGTAAAGCGTACTACGGGACAGCATTCTGGATGGATAATGGCAGTGCCGCATAATATAGATATCCACTATATTTCTCCCATGAACCGACAAGTCGCTGACGTTGAAGGAAAAACTATAACAACTCATTTTGATTATCACAGCATTAACGACATATTAGTTAAGCTGGATATTTTAGGACATGATGATCCGATGGTACTACAGATGTTAGAAAAATATCTGCGGGAAGAGGTTGATCCTAATTTTAATCCAAAAGATATTCCAGTGGGTGATGAAGCTACTATGAAGATTTTTTTAGATACGTCTTCTTTAGGTGTGACTCTAGAACAAATAGGTAGTGAGGTAGGTACCTTTGGAATTTCAGAATGTGGGACACAATTTGTACGTAATATGATAAATGACGTCAAACCTAAAAAATTTAGTGTGGCCGTGAGGGTGCCTGGATATTCGCACGGCACAGACGTATGGCTGAATAATGCTCAGAATCTGATCAGAAATGGAATGTCAGTTGTGGAAACCATTTCTACACGAGATGACATTATGACCAATTGGATTGCCAGAGGAGTAGAACCTAGTATGGCTTTTAAAACCATGGAATATGTTCGCAAGGGCAATGCGGCAAAAAAGGGGTTAGAAGGCGATATGCGAACTGCAATGGAGCAAGCTGGCATTCCCAGCTGGTATATAAATTCCTGCGAAAAAATACAATACTTATTTCTCAAAGCACATACAGTGGCATATGTACTGATGGCTTATCGCATTGCTTATTGTAAAGTGCATTATCCGCGAGAATTTTATGCAGCTTACTTTACTGTACGTGCTCCTGAATTTGATGCGGCACATATTGTTAGAGGCAAGGCATATATTAAAAATTTCATCAAAACCGTGTATAAGCAGGGAGTTAATGCTTCTCCTCAAGATAAGGTGGCAGTTACCTATCTGGAATTGGTTGATGAAATGATGGAAAGAGGGTTTGAATTTGAACCTATTGATTTATATGAATCTGATCCTGTACGATTCAAAATTACAAAAAAGGATCACGGTTACCGCTGGCTGCTTTAAGTGAAGTGGGGGCAAACGCAGCTATGAGTATTGCTTCTGCATGCGATCGTAGTCATCCATTTATCTCCCAGGAGGATTTACGGTTACGTACAAAAATCAGCAAAGTTATTATTAAAAGGTTGGCAGAAATGGGAGCTTTAAAAAACCTGCCGTAAACGAATCAAATTGGACTATTTTAAGTTAAAACTGCTAAATTTTTTAGGAGTTCAATATTATTAATTAGTATTTATGAAATATATAATAAAAACTAGAAAAGTCATATATAAAGATTCAAGTATTGCTATTATGAGATAATGATGATATAATAATATAAAAAATAAATTTATTCTTTTCGAAAGAGTGGGTTGGATGCCCGCTCTTTCCGCTTAATAACGGAACTATAAATTAATTAGGTAATACAGGGGTGGAAATGTGCATACTAAAGATATTGAGAAATTAGTTGCTGACATGGTAACGCCGATTTTGGAGGAAGCAGGAATGTTTTTAACAGATCTGGAGTATGTATAGGAAAAGGATTGGTATCTGCGTATTTTCATTAATAAGCTAGATGGAGTGGCAATTAATGATTGTAAATTGGTCAGTGAAAAACTTGCGAAGATATTAGATGAAAGAGATATAATAAAAGGAAAGTATTTTCTTGAAGTATCATCTCCAGGGCTTGGAGGACCATTAAAAAAGGAAAAGGATCTTGAGAGGGCCCATGGAAGTAAGGTCGATATTACGTTTTATGCACCATGGGAAAATATGAAATTTCTGACGGGAGTGTTGGTAAATCAGGATATTAATTTTTTAGAGGTAAGGAAAGTAATTAGAGGGAAAGAATTCAAAAATTCTGAGAAAATAGAGAGAAAACTTATTGCCAACATAAGGTCGCATATATATTTTTGGACAAAATATTAGGAGGTGCACTAAGTTGAACACGGATTTTATTGCAGCAATTCAAGAGTTGGGAAAAGAAAAAGGAATTGACTCAGAGTTGTTGTTTCAGGCAGTTGAAGAAGCTCTAGTAACTGCATACAAGAAAAAATTTGGCTCTGCCCAAAATGTACGAGTAGATATTAATAAGGACACTGGAGAAATACATGTGCTCGCTCAGCATCAAGTAGTAGATAATAATAGTTCGATTTCTGTTAATGAAATATCTTTAGAGGAAGCAAAGGCTCTAGATTCTTGTTATGAGGTTGGAGATATTGTAGAGGTAGAAGCCACACCGAAAAATTTTGGGCGTATTGCAACTCAAAATGCCAAACAGGTGGTCGTACAGCGTATCAGAGAAGCAGAGAGAGATATTGTATATGAGCGTTTTTTAAATCGGGAAAATGATATAGTTACTGGTGTTATACAACGCATGGAAAACAAAAATGTGTATATTGACCTTGGAAAAGTAGAAGCCATTCTTACACCTAATGAACAGATTAATGGCGAAATTTATCAGTACCATGACCGCATGAAGACATATATTATTGAAGTTAAACGTACCAATAAAGGGCCACAGATTATGGTTTCTAGAACTCATCCAGGATTTTTGAAAAGACTATTTGAGCTTGAAGTACCAGAAATCCATGACGGCGTAGTAGAAATAAAATCTGTGGCACGTGAACCTGGTAGGCGTTCTAAAATTTCTGTCTATACAGCTGAAGAAAATATAGATCCTGTTGGTGCATGTGTAGGTCATAAAGGGATGCGCGTGCAGACTATTGTCAATGAGTTGCGTGGGGAAAAGATTGATATAGTTAAATATAGTGAAGATCCAGCTCAATATGTTGCAAATGCATTGAGTCCTGCTAAAGTAGTAAGCACGGATATTAATGATGAAGAAAAAATCTGTCGGGTAGTAGTACCGGATTATCAGCTATCTCTTGCAATAGGGAAAGAGGGACAAAATGCCCGTCTGGCTGCTAGACTGACTGGATGGAAGATAGATATTAGAAGCGAGTCTCAAGCTGCGGTTGATAATGTGATAGAGAATGATGAAAATTCAGAGAGTGAAGAATATTTGAATAGCAAGGATTATTTAGAGGACGGGAAAGATTTTAAGGACGTGGAAAAGAATGAAAATTAAGAAAATTCCGCAACGCAAATGTGTAGGTTGCAACGAAATGAAGGATAAGAAATCTCTAGTCAGAGTTGTTCGTTCGCCAGAGGGAGAAATCAGCATAGATTCTACTGGAAAGAAAAATGGTCGTGGTGTATATCTGTGTCCGAACAGAGAATGTGTTGAAAAAGCTAAAAAAGGAAAGCGTTTGGAAAAAGCTTTAGAGAAGACAATTAGCGATGAAATTTATGGTCAACTGCTGGAGATTGAAAATCATGACGAGTAGTAAGTTGATTTCTTTTTTAGGTTTAGCCCAAAGAGCTGGAAAAGCGATTTCCGGAGATTTTGCCGTTATTAATGCATTAAAAGGTAAAAAAGTAAAATTGTTACTTATATCTACAGATGCAGCTTATAATTCCAAAAAAGAATTATATCGTCTGGCTGAAGAAGCAAATGTGATTGTTTTGGAGATACTAAATAGAGAAGAAATTGGTATAGCTATAGGAAAATCACCAAGGATGGCAGTGGCGATTATTGATAATAAATTTGCGAATATGATAAAAACTTGTAATATCCAGTCTGGAGGTGGATAAATGAGTAAAAATAGAATATATGAAATTGCCAAAGAATTGGGCAGGCCTAGCAGAGAGTTATTGGAACTGTTGAAGAAAAATAATATTGTAAAAACAAATTTTAGTGCAGTTGACGATAATGATTTGGCTATTATAAATAAGATCTATGCCCAAAAGAAAGATAATTCGGCTAATAAAAAAAAGAAAGACCAAGTTAAAAATCAGGAGGTGATCGTCAAAAAGGTACAACCAACGGCAACCGCAATTAAAAAAACTTCCGCTGTCGACCATGCTATACCGAGACAAGATAAGACGAAAAGGCCGGAGCATAATGAACTAAAAATAGTTCAACATCAGGCGCATACAGTGCGTAACAATGACTATAAATATAATAAATCAGCAATACGCAGTGGCGAAGCAATACGTGGTGAGCGTGTCCAGCATATTAATCGTATACAGCGCGGAGGAGGATTAGCTAGCGGGGGACGTCCGCAACAGCGGCAGGGCGGCATTTTTGTAGGGCCTAAAGGACAAAGGCCGGGGCAATATAGTCAAGAACACAGTGAACATGGTTTGCAGGGAACTCGCCGTTTTCAAGGTATTAGTCAGAGAAACCGCGGAATGGGAAGTTATGAAATTGACCGTAATGAGCAGAGACGTGGCGAAGGTCGTAATCAACAGGGAGGTAAATTCAGCGGCAATAGGAATCGAAGAGAAAAACAGCAGTTAAAAGGATCGTATGCTACTAAAGAAAGTAGGCCTAATCGCAGTGCAGGTCACCAAATGAATCGTGGTGTTAAGCGTCCTAATAACATGATTAAAGTACAGCAGTCTCAGGAAATACAGCGTCCTATTTATGTTGAAATTGGCGAAAATATTAATGTAAAAGAATTTGCTGCGTTAATAAAACGAGAGGTAAATGAGGTTATTAAAGCCCTATTCATGTTGGGTGTCATGGTAACAATAAATCAGGACATTGATTATGATACGGCTCAGCTAATTGGTGACGAATTTGGCGTACATGTTGGGCTAAAAGCACCAGAACAAGACCCGACAGAGATACCAGAGATTGAGGATGATCCAAACGATCGCTTACCTAGACCGCCTGTAATTACTGTTATGGGGCATGTTGACCATGGCAAGACTTCATTGTTAGATGCAATTAGAAAAACTAATGTTACTGCCAGTGAAGCCGGTGGCATTACTCAACATATTGGCGCCTATAAGGTCAACTATCAAGGACGACAAATTGTATTTTTGGATACTCCAGGACATGAAGCTTTTACAGCTATGCGTGCCCGTGGAGCACAGGTAACTGATATAGCAATACTCGTTGTAGCTGCTGACGATGGAGTTATGCCACAGACTTTAGAGGCGATAAATCATGCTAGGGCGGCAAAGGTTCCTATAATAGTCGCAATAAATAAAACAGATCGCCCAGAAGCAAATCCAGAGCATGTTAAACAGCAGTTGGCTGAACATGATTTGGTACCTGAGGATTGGGGCGGTGATACTATTATGGTACCTGTCTCTGCACGTAAAAAGACTGGCATAAGTGATTTATTGGAAATGATTTTATTAGTAGCAGAGATGCAGGATTTAAAGGCGAACCCTCAATTACCAGCTCGCGGAACTATTATTGAAGCTCAGTTAGATAAAGGGCGCGGACCTGTGGCTACAGTGTTAATACAGCGGGGTACATTACACGTTGGTGACACGATTATAGCAGGTACTGCTTACGGCAAAGTACGCGCAATGATCAATGATTGTGGGGAGAAGGTGAAAACTGCCCTTTCATCTACTCCGGTAGAAGTTTTGGGATTAAATGATGTACCTAACGCTGGTGACGTGCTTGATGTTACCGATGAAAGAATTGCTCGTGGCGTAGCAGAAAAGCGAATTGCAAAAAAACGCGAAGAAGAATTGCAAGTTACTTCAAAGGTATCGCTGGAAGATATTTTTCAACGGATTAAAGAAGGGAATCTGAAAGAACTAAATATTGTTGTGAAAGCTGATGTACAAGGTACGATTGAAGCTTTAAAAGAATCGCTTCAAAAAATTAAAAATGAAGAAGTTAAAGTTGTTGTTGTTCATGCAGGTGTAGGTTCTATTACAGAATCGGATGTTATGTTAGCTTCAGCAGCTAATGCTTTGATTATTGGTTTCAATGTTCGTCCTGATGCAAACGCTCGCAAATCAGCAGAAACTGAAAAAGTAGGTTTACGTACTTACCGTGTGATTTATGATGCTCTAAGCGATGTAGAAGCTGCAATTAAAGGGATGTTAGCTCCTAAATTTAAAGAAGTCATGCATGGGCGTGTAGAAGTACGGCAGTTAATCACTATTTCAAAACTACTTATCGCTGGATGTTATGTACTAGATGGTAAGGTAACCAACAGTTCAAAAGTACGACTAGTAAGAGATGGTGTAGTCGTCTATGAAGGTGGTATAGATTCTTTAAGAAGATTCAAAGAGGATGTAAAAGAAGTTGCACAGGGCTATGAATGCGGTATTACTCTAGATAAATTCCGTGATATCAAAGAAGGGGATATATTTGAAATATTTGATACGGAAGAGATAAAAGAGGAGTAGTTGGAAGGAGAAGTATGGCGAGGCTAAGAGTTAAAAAAGTGCAAGAAGCAATCAAGCAGGAGATAAGTAATATGCTAGTGCATGATGTAAAAGATCCACGCATACAATTGGTAACTGTGACAGGAGTAGATCTTACTAGTGATATGAGTTTAGCAAAAATTTATGTTACTTTTTACGGAGAGAGAGATAAGCAGGAAGAGGCATGGAAGGCAATGAACAATGCCCTTGGCTTTATGCGGACCGAGATTGCTAAACGCATTCGTTTACGCTCTGTGCCAAGTCTAGTGTTGGTTAAGGATACGTCTATGGAATATAGTGCCCATATTCAGAGCATATTGGAAAAAATAAAAGAAAAGGAATGCTTTCATGACTAAAAAGATAACTTTATCAGAAACTGGCGCAATGTTGCTGGCTGCAAAAAAAATAGTTCTTGTCTGTCATGTAAGTCCTGATAGTGATACGCTTGGTTCTGCTTTAGGGCTGATGCGTAAACTGGAACAGTTTGGAAAGGAGATAGTAATACTAGTAGATGACGATATAGGCACAGAATTTAATTTTTTACCTGGCATAACGCGTTGCATAAGGCCACAATCTAACAAAAGTATATATGCAGATATTTTAGCGATAATTGATGCAAGTACATTTGACAGAATTGGATTAGCTGGAGAAGTAGTAAAAGCTAAAATTACACTAAATATTGATCACCATATATCTAATGCACAGTTTGTTGATTATCGGTATCTTGATATTGAAGCTGCCGCAACGGGTGAGATTATGTGTGATTTATTTGAAACTATGAACTGGAAATACGATTTAGAAATGGCTACCTGCTTTTATGCGGCTATTTCTACAGATTGTGGTTTCTTCAGGTATTCCAATACGACACATAAAACAATGCTGCGTGCCGCAGAGTTATTAAGTGCAGGGGTACGGCCTAATGAGATTTCAGATATAATAGAAATGAAATCTCGTAGTACTATAGAACTATTAGCAAAAGTATTGGCTACATTATCCTTTGAATATTCAGGCAGAGTTGCTTATATCACTATAGCAAACGATTTGTACGACAAGAATATACAAACAGATAGTTTCGTATCATATCCTAGATACATAAATGGAGTAGAAGTCGCGATAATGTTTAAAGCTGTAGAACCTGAAGTAACACGTGTTAGTCTGCGTTCTAGTAATATAGATGTGTCGAAAATTGCTATAAAGTTTGGAGGAGGAGGGCATTTGCGTGCGGCAGGATGCACTATAAATGCTCCGGTAGAAGAAGCAAAGCAGCAGATGTTTACTGCTTTAAAAGAGATTTTGTGATGGATGGTATTTTTAATGTATTAAAGCCGCCAGGAATGACTTCACATGATGTAGTAGCTTTTTTGCGAAGAACGCTGCAGATAAAAAAAATTGGACATGGGGGGACACTGGATCCAGATGCAGCCGGAGTATTACCTGTTTTTGTTGGTAGTGCTACGAGATTGCTAGAGTTTTTGGCAGGTGAACGTAAAAGCTATATAGTGGAAATAACGTTGGGAAAACAGACTGATACAGGTGATGACAGCGGTAAAGTAATTAAAAGCATGCTTGTACCTGAAATAAGTGTAGATAGACTAATGGAGATGTTGGAAGGGTTTATTGGTAAGCAATCACAAATACCGCCTATGTATTCATCTGTAAAGATTAATGGGCAGAAGCTATATAAATTAGCTCGCGAAGGTCTTAATATAAATCGGCCATCCAGAGAAATAGAAATTTATAAATTAGAATTACTGCTTCAGGAAAAAAAGAAGATTCTCCTTGCCGTAGAGTGTTCGAAAGGCACTTATGTTCGTGTATTAGCAGAAGATATTGCGAATACTGCGCATACATGTGGTACTGTTACTTTCCTACTTCGTACTAAGGTGGGTAACTATGAAATAGATGATGCCCATACCCTCCAGGAAATTATTACCAAGCCTGAAGCTTATATACAGTCGCCACTTAATGCAGTTTCGAAACTGCCGCGACTTAATCTTCTTCCACAGCAGGCAGTGCGTGTTACAGAAGGCGTACGGACTACAGTATCTGCTACTGGCGACGGCAGATATGTTTTGATAGGTCCCGAAGGGGAATTTTTAGGTTTGGGTATATATAGTGAAGGTATGATTAAACCTGAAAAGATTTTTCAACATTATATTTTACAAGAGGAATAAAGTATGGAAATTATCCGTTCTTTGAAAGAATTGCATAAGTTCAATGTTCCTTGCGTCATTGCGTTGGGAACATTTGATGGCTTGCATCTTGGCCATCATGATGTAATAAAAATAGCTAAAGAGTATGCTGTAAATCATGGACAAAAACTTGCGGTTTTTACTTTCAAGAATCATCCGCTATCGCTTATAAGCCCTGAACTTACGCCAGAAGTGTTATTATTGCCTTTTGAAAAACGATGTTTTCTTGAGAGTATGGGAGTAGATATATTATTAGACATTGTATTCGACGAACATTTAGTGTTGATGACTCCGGGAGATTTCCTGAAAACATTAAGCGCCTTAGATTATAGCTGTTTGGTAATCGGTGAAAATTTCAGTTTTGGATTTCACGGTGAAGGTAACAGCAGAACTTTAGAACGATCGGCCCAGGAAATAGGCTTTGAACTTATAGTGCGTCCGCTTGTAAGTACTGAAGGAACTGTAATTAGCAGTACGGAAATTCGTCGGCGGATTCTTGCTGGAGAGATTGAAACTGCTAACAAAATGTTGGGAAGAGCATATTCGCTAAGAGGTGTAGTAGTAAAGGGGAAACAGCGAGGGCGACAGATAGGATTTCCTACAGCTAATATAGAGTTGGAAAATTTAGATGTAATTGTTCCCAGAGTAGGAGTTTATGCTGTAAAAGTATTATTTGATGAACAGGAATATAGAGGAATGGCTAATATTGGCCGCAGCCCTACTTTTGGCGATTTGACGAAAACATATCTTGAAGTAAATATTTTTGACTATATCGGCGATTTGTATGGCAGGGAATTGACCGTAGCTTTTTATCTTTTGGTGCGCTGCGAAGAAAAATTCCTTTCTGCAGAAGAGTTAAAGAAGCGTATAGAGCAGGATAAGAAGATTTGTCTAGAATATTTTATGAACTTTGATAAAAACCACAAAATTTGATAAAACATACTTGTCTTACTGTTTGTAAATATGATATACTTACCCTGAATTTGGACCAGAGCTTGGAAGTACGATTACTCCGACGGCTGCTATGCTCTGGGAATTAGAGAAATTAGGAGGAATTTTTATGCTGACCAGTGAAACAAAACAGTCTATTATTGAAAGCAATGCTCGCCATGAAGGAGATACTGGATCTCCAGAAGTTCAGATAGCGGTTCTTACTGAAAGAATTAGATATCTGACTGAGCACTTAAAGGAACACAAAAAGGATCATCATTCTCGCCGTGGCCTACTGAAAATGGTAGGCAAACGCCGTGGCCTGCTGAATTATCTAATGGGAAAGGATATAGAGCGTTATCGGGCTATTATAGCTAAACTTGGCATTCGCAAATAACTTATTTAGCAAAAGGCTTGTCTGAGAAGACAGGCCGTTTATTATTTGTAAAAGTTTCAGGTTAGCATAAAACAATTTACGTTTCATGTGTAATTATGGTACAATATTAATGTTATGTAATATTGAAGATTTCTGGTACAGTTTTATTATGCAAAAAGAATTGATCAATACCGATGTGCATACAACCTTTTGCCATGCCTCAACCATTGCAGCGCTTTCGAACGGAAGCATGGTATGCTGCTGATTTGGATGGCAGAAGGAAGGAACGTCCGATACTGCAATTTGGTGCAGTCGTAATGATGGTTTACGCTGGAGTCCATTGGAAAAAATAGCCGATGGATGTGAAGCTAATTGTAATCCAGTACTTTTTTCTGTTGACTATAAAAGATTGCTTCTTTTTTGTAAGCAAGGCCAAAAGATAAGTGAATAGAGAACCATGCTGAAAATTTCCTGTGATGCCGGAAAAAACTGGGGGATGCCGATGGAAGCGATCCCGGAAGATACGAGTGGAGGGTGCGGCTCCGTACGCACGAAACCTTTACGTCTATCTGACGGAAAAATTATTGCTTGTGTGTGTGTGGGGGGAGAAGTAAAGAAAGGGGCCTTTAGACGGCTTTTGCAGATTTAAGCGGAGATGACTGTATCACATGGGAAAAATCACAAGCCATAAAGATTGACGTAAATTACTGCAAAGGAGAGAAAACGGCTGATAGTCCTATTGCTGTAAGCCAACAATCATTTTATGGCAGGGGAATCATTCAGCCAGCGCTGTGGGAAAGCGTGCTAGGGAAGATATATATGCTATTGCGCAGTAGTGAATGGAAAATATATCGTAGTGATTCTGATGATGGAGGAAAAAGCTGGTGCACCGCATATGCAACCAGAATGCCGAATAATAACAGTGGATTGGATTTGATAAAAGCCTCTTTTGATGGGCGTTTATATTTGGTATGCAATCAAGTGTCAGAAAACTGTGGTGTGAGAACCACTCTGACACTATTAACGTCCTCGGACAATGGATATAATTGGGAAAAGATTATAGATATTGAAAATGGCAATGGGGAATTTTCTTATCTAGCTATTATTTGTCGAGAAGATGAATTGGTTATCACTTATAGCTTGCAACGTCTCAATATTGCATGCTGCCGCATTGGTAAAAATGAACTCATATAGGATAAAATATTGGTCTCAGATGTATTATAACTGCAGATATTCATATTACTTGGGAGGAGATGGTTATATTTTATGAAGAAGATATTAATCTTTTTGGTCGAAAATTGCAAGTGCAAGTTGAACACATCCGTGTAAAAGTTTAATAGAATCCAGCTTAGCTGGGCTTGATTACCCAACAGCAGAGCCATTTGGCAGGGTCAAGG
>JAJQDY010000042.1 GCA_021201965.1 Phascolarctobacterium sp. | reverse complement strand
ACGGATTCAATCGCTATGGATTTTTTAACTGTTCAACTTCATTTTACAATCGGCCGTAAAATAAAGCCATTAAAAGGTACGGCAAAAATTGGTAATCGTGTGCAGATTGGCTATTTTTTACACAGCTATGAACGACTTGTTCCTGAGCATATGCTGCTGGGAAATTTAATGTCAGAGTACGGATTTACGGAAGAGCGTATTCGTACACTTTTGGGAGGTATGTTATTTCACGGTGACGATGTTTTTAAGAAGATAGGAGACTTAAGCGGCTGGCAAAAGGCACGTTTGGTTTTATTAAAATTGGTTTTGGACGGAGCTAACTGCCTGATAATGGACGAACCGACAAACCATCTTGATATTTTGGGTCGTAAAATTGTTGAGACGGCATTGGCAGCTTTTGATGGTACGATATTGCTGGTAAGCCATGACCGTTATTTTGTTGGTAGGTGGCGGATAGAATCTTGGAAATAGAAGATTTACGCATAAAGGATTATAAAGGTAATTACGAATTTTATTTGCAGGAAAAGAGCAAAGAACAGCGTCCGTTACAGGAAACTAAGGAACATCTTCGTCAATCATCTGAGAGTAGGCAAACGAAATTAACTGCTTGCAAGGTAAGATTAGTAAAAAATAAAGGGCATCGCTATAGCGTTGAAGATGCCGCCAAGCTGCTTGCGAAAACAGTATTTAGTATCCGCAAACAAGAAGCAATGCAGAAACTATTAGAAATAAGAATCGCAGATCCCGCTAGCCATGCGAATTTAGAAGAAAGTACTAAACTTGCAGAAGAACACGCAACGCTACAGGAAAAAATTGATATGCTGATGGTAAAATTGGAAGAACTTATGGAAGTTGTGGAAATGCAACAGAAAGAAAAGAAAGACGGTATGTAAATATGAATGACGAGGAGTATATGCAGATGGCGCTGCAGGAGGCGATAGCGGCTGCTGAAATATGTGAAATACCTATCGGGGCAGTTTTGGTAGGGAATGGAAAAATTGTGGCAAAAGGGCATAATATGCGGGAAACGTTAAACGATGCTACGGCTCATGCCGAAATCATTGTTATTAAAGAGGCCTGTAAAAAACTGGGACGCTGGCGTTTAGGTGGTTGCACGTTATATGTAACGGTAGAGCCTTGCCCAATGTGCGCGGGTGCTATTGTCAATAGCCGCCTAGACAGGGTGGTTTATGGATGTTTGGATGCAAAGGCTGGCGCAGCAGAATCTGTTTTTAATATTCTTTCGAATTCACATCTTAATCATTGTCCCCAGGTACTAGGAGGGGTATGCGCGGAAAAATGTACTCAGGTAATAAAAGATTTTTTCCAACGGCGCCGAATAGAAAATAAAAGATAATGCCATGGGTATTATTTTAATTGATAATATTACCTGAAACATAAAATATGTTATAATAAACAGCAGACTGGTTTATGAATGAGGAGAGGTGTCCGAGAGGTCGAAGGTGTTTGACTCGAAATCAAATGTACGGCAACGTATCGTGGGTTCGAATCCCACCCTCTCCGCCAATTAATTCAGTAAAAGAGAGATAAAATAGAAATTTAATGCTGACAGTTGAAGCCTCAGAGATCTTAAAGTGAATTTCGAAGGCTTTTTTATTAACGAGGTGAATTATGAAAATTATTGAACTATTAAATAACGAAAAAAACATCTATTTCCTGTGAATTATTTACGCCAAAACATGGTAGTGAACTGCAGAATGCATTAGGAACAGTAAGTGAGATAGCACGTATAAAACCAGCATATATAAGTATTACCTATGGCGCTGGCGGAAGTAGAGCCGGACAGATGGTGAAACTTGCCAAAGCGGCACAAGATAATGGCATTCCGGCACTTGCCCATTTAACCTGTGTAAAATCAGATGAAAATAAAATTTTATCAATACTTGAAGAACTGAAAAAAATAAAATTGAAAATATACTGGCTCTGCGAGGTGATATGGTTGGAGGAAAGCTGGATGGTGTCTTTCTGTATGCCAGCAGTTTAGTCAAATTTATTAAATTCCAAGGTGATTTTTGCGTTGGAGGTGCTGCATATCCTGAAGGGCATCCGAAATCCAAGGGTCTTGATGAAGATATCGAAAATACCAAGTATAAGATAGATGCTGGCGTGGATTTTCTTGTGACACAGATGATTTTTGACAATACCGTTTTATATAATTATATGTTCCGCCTGTTGTCGGCCAGAATTTACGTACCAGTAGTGCCAGGTATCATGCCAGTTACCAGTGTTAGACAGATAAATCGTATCTGTGAGCTTTCTGGAGCTAAACTGTCGCCGCAGTTTAGGGCTGTCGTGGAAAAATTTACGGATAAACCTGACGCTTTGAAACGGGCGGGCATCGCTTACGCAACGGGCCAGATTATAGATCTTATTGCTAACGGATTTAAAAATATACATATCTATACCATGAATCGTTCGGACATTATTGGCGGTATTATGGGAAATTTATCGGAGATAATAAAATGAGGTACGACAGAGCGGAAGCTTTACGTTACATGGGAACCAAAAAAGATGGTGGCCGATTGTAAAATGAAGTTGAACAGTTAAAAAAATCCATAGCGATTGAATCC
>JAJQDY010000008.1 GCA_021201965.1 Phascolarctobacterium sp. | reverse complement strand
CCTCTCTGTTAAGGGCTTGGATTGTGCCTCGGTCGATGTCCGTCAGATGTTTTCCTTCTTGCGCTTCTCCGCATTTGTGATAGAATGTGTGTAGTCCATAGTGATTGTCCTCCTCGATAGGGTTTTGTGTGTGAACTCTATTCTACCACGGATTCAATCGCTATGGATTTTTTAACTGTCCAACTTCATTTTACAATCGGCCGTGTAAAATTATAAAGTCATGAACTATGAAAAATTTGTCATGCATACATGGAAAATAGCTTGATATTATTTCCATTCTGATCAATATATATGAATACAGAAACAACAGGAGGCATTCTAATATGTTATGGGAATAGTCAGTAGCACCCTGCCAGAGGGATGAAAAACCTTTAAGGAAAAAGTTTAAGAATTAGGTAAGGATTGAACAGTTTCCGGTGGACCAGCATAAGGCAGTAAACAATCCTACTGGTACGGTTGTTTTTGTACGTGAAGACCAAATCATCTATGATCTTGACGTCACAATAAGGGGCGGGTTCGCCCGCGACGAAGACATCCGTCCCATAGAAGTTACTACATTCTGCATGGGTATTACAGACGAATGGGAAAGCAGAAAAGATGCCGAGATGTATTTTTTACGTAAACTCATCGGTGCACCTGAAGAAGAAAAACTGAGGTATCTTAAAGGCTATAATGAAATAAGACAGTGTCTTTCCATATGCGCAGATAAAAACTACTGAAAAAAATAGCAAACAGTATTTCAGAAAAAAGTAATAAAAAAATAATAAAAAAAAGTGTGATATGCTGAATCACAAGAAATGTTCTATTTTTTGAATAGACATTAAGCAGTCTTGACAGGCTGCCACAAGTATTTAAGGGGAGGGAAAACATGTCTACCACTACTACTAAAAAAGCTCCGGTAAAGAAAGCAGCTCCGGCTAAGAAGGCAGCTCCTGCAAAGAAAGCAGCTCCGGCTAAATCCGCTCCGGTAAAAAAAGCTCCGGTAAAGAAAGCAGCCTCTGCTAAAAAAGCAGCTCCAAGGAAAAAAGCTACTACCGCTGCTAAGAAAGTAGTTAAAAAAGCTGCAACTGCTACTAAAAAAGCAGTTAAAAAAGCTCCGGCTAAAAAATAATTTCAGTTAAACTGGGAACCAGATCTTAAGTGATCTGATTCTTTTCTTTGTGCAGGTTTTTTAGGTTCTGCGTCGAAAATAATATGCGAGGTGGAACCATGAAATGTCCTAAATGCGGAAACAGGAAAATAGTAAAGAAAGAAGGAATAACACATTGCCCGTCCTGCGGAATAATCGGAACGCCTCCCGTTTTAGGCAATGAAGAGTGTCCGAAAATTATCCGCACCATCCACTTTGCCTAAGGTGATCTCTTTAACTGGAATAAGGAAATCACAATTGAAAAAGAGGGAATTGGCGCAGTCGTTAATGCCATGCCGGGAATTAAACGGACCATAACAAAGGAAGCCTGGAAGGAAATAATAAACAAACTTTACTTTAAGCTTTATCTCCATGAATGGAAAAAGCGTTTCACTGCTGCATGCACGACGGGACAGTGGAAACTTGAAATAGGGCTTAAGGGATCCCGCAAAAGGACCTACTACGGCAATACACATCCTCCTTACTGGACGGAACTTAAGGCCATCTTTAAACCATACTTTCTGGATGATGGGAAAGAAGGGATTCATGCCTTTGCAGAAAAATGGTATGCTGCGTTTGAAGATGACGTGACTGATGACGGATCATTTTCAAGAACCTGTTCCTACTTAGGGTTCACCATGGACTGCGGTGAATCGTTTGACACGAAATATCCGGGTGCCTTTACTTCCGCGGAAACCCTTGAAAAAAAATTTCTGATGTTAATGACATTCATCTTTTAGGTTCGGCAGTCTTTTCCCGCTGGAGCTACTTCGGTGCCCATGCTGATGATAAGAAATGGTTCCGCCTTGCGCTGAAAAGCCTCATGGAACTTACTGAATAAAAAATAAAAAAATAAAAAGTAAAAAATAAAAATAAAAAACTCCGGATCAGTCAGAAAAATTTTTGAGCTGAACCGGAGTTTCTTTTTTCGTTTAAAATTTTATGACCTTAGGCTCACTGGTAAAAGATGAAAAAGTTGCCGTGGCGTTTTTTAAATAAAATACTTCCGTATTGCCGTCATCGGCACTGTACTTCTGGGCAAGTGATGGATATGTGTTTAACATGCTTACGCGCGCTTCGCGCAGGTCGTCCTCAATGGCTTCAGCCGCAATGCGCACCCATGCGCCGTCCTTAAATGCGCAGATTTCAATCTTTGGATTGGCGTGGATCTGTTTTGATACATTCTTAACCTTTCCCGTCTGGAAATAAAGTTTCCCTTTAAAGAGGTTAATGGTACCGAAAGGCCTTACCCTTGGCTGGCTGCCTTCCGTCGTTGCCAGGTAATATGCGCCGCAGTCCTTTAAAAATTTCAGTACTTCTTCCATGGATAACACCACCAGTTTTTTTATTTTATTATACACCTCCGTGCTATAATAAAAAAGGCCGATTGTAAAATGAAGTTGAACAGTTAAAAAATCCATAGCGATTGAATCCGTGGTAGAATAGAGTTCACACGCAAAACACTATCGAGGAGGACAATCACTATGGACTACCCACATTCTATCACAGATGCGGAGAAGCGCAAGAAGGGAAAACATCTGACGGACATCGACCGAGGCATAATCCAAGCCCTTAACAGAGAGGGAATGAGCCTTCGGAAGATAGCAGAACACATA